>NZ_JBGUWC010000103.1:0-29908 GCF_045220775.1 Methanobrevibacter sp. | reverse complement strand
TGTAAACGATGCCAAATACCAATCTGAAACTGTAAATAACACTGTAACAGTCAATGCTGACGGTTTAAGCATTACTTCCAGTGATGTTAACCTGACCTACAAAGACGGTACCGCTTATGAAGTTCAATTAGTGAACTCTGATGGTGATGCAGTTGCTTTATCCGGTCAAATAATTAAAATCACTGCTAACGGCATTGTTTACAACAAGAAAACAGATGCAAACGGTATTGCAAAACTAACAATCAACTATATGCCTGGAACATACCAATTAAAAGCAGAATACAACGGTGTTGAAATAGTAAACAACGTAACAGTTAACAAGGCATAAAATAAACGTATAAATTTAGAATTAGGCTTATTTCATAAGCCTAACATTTTTCTTTTTTTTAGAGTTTTTATATAATTAGCTATATATCACTCATAATTTGTGATTGATTTTTTTAAGTATTTAAATAATTTTAAATATGAATTTCTTAAAAAAACATGATAAAGAAAAAAATTAAAAATGATATTTTCGGACACTTTTTATCTTCTTGGAAATTAATTTTAGGCTTGATTATTCTTAATGGTCACCCATCATCTTAACTTTTAAGAACATTATTATTTAATATTTCTAATTATCATGTGATTTACACATGGTTTTTTTTAACTTGGTCTACATCAAAGTATAAAAGTTTAAATACTTTTTAGTTTAATTATTCTTAAAGGTGATAATATGACAAACCTCGATAAAGCAACTGAAGAAGAAATTTTGGCAATTGTCGAAAAATACCAGAAAGAAAACACAAAACTACTGAACTACTTAATAACCGATGATGAGATTACATTTTTCTCACCAATCGCAAACGGTAGTGAAATAACTGCAAGCGATTTACAAAAAGTTGCCGACATTCTAAAAGGATCTTTTGAAGGTATGGAAATTGTAAATCAGGAATACAGATTCAAATTCAAAATGGGTATTTAAATACTCATTTTTTCTATTTTTTTAACAAAATTGATTTCAATTTGTAAAATTGATGTCAAAAAATACTTATTAATTTAAATAACATGAAATTAATACCTATTTTTGGAAATAACTTATTGTTATTCCGAATTAGTTTTTGGACTAATTGAATTACCTTCGCACCAGTCAATATTTGGGGATTTTTTCCCCATTTATTGATATTAAATTTTTAAAAAAACAGGTGTCGAATGGTGGAGGGTAATTTACTTGTTTTTAATCCTCCCTAGAACTCAATAGAGGTGAAAAAATAGGTATTACAATAAATATTTATAATTATTTGGTTATTTATATTTTTGTGTATTTGTTTTTCAAACACATTAAAAACAAGTAACGATTGAAGTGAATATTTAATAAAGTTTTTAGAAGATATGACAGTATCTTCCCAACCTGTTTTCTTTATTAAATCACTTCAATCACTTTAATTAATAATAGTAAACACTTTTATAAATAAGTTTCTCTTTTTAAATACTCTTGAGTGAGCTTGCATTCGCTCATGCACTTTGTACAGCCCAATCCATTTTTATATTGGTCAATAATATATTCGCCGCAGGCTTCAATATCAATAATGTCTTTTCGGTTAAGTCTGTCATTCCATTTTTGAGGGTTTATTGCTTTAACTGGGCATGCATTTTGACAGTTTTCACATTCATCACACTCGGAATCGGTAATTGGTGTTCCGAATTCGAGCGGCATGTCGGTAAGAATAGCTCCAAGTGCAACCGCAGAGCCATATTCGGGGGTCACGAAAAGTGCAGAACGTCCAATCCATCCAAGCCCTGATTTGGTGGCTATGGTCTTATAGGGTAAAATGCTCAGCAACTTTTCCATGTCACATTCGTTGCGGGCCATTGTCAGGGCAAATGCATTATATCCGAGATTTTTAATATATTCCTCACCTTTAAGGGCAATGTCTGTCAATATGGCAATCTGTTTGTGGAATGACTTCCAGTAATCTTCATAATCCTCATCTATAACCAATTGTATTGTTTCTTTTGGGATTTTTAAAACAAGGCTTATTCCATTTGGCAGATCAACAAATTCGCTGGCAAGTCCTTTGACATCAGCGTAACCAACTTTGCTAGCACCCAACTTCAGAAGATATTTTTTAAGTTCATCCATATACTTACTTTTATAAACTATTAAATAAATAATTATTGTAGTGATTTGATGAAAGATATAGATGTTTTAATTGAAGCTTTGCCTTACATTAAAAAGTTTCATGACAAGAAGATTTTAATAAAGTATGGTGGACATGCAATGGTGGATGATGAAGCGAAGTCATCTACAGCTCGCGATACTGTTTTACTCAAATATGTGGGAATGAAACCTCTTATTGTTCATGGAGGAGGCCCGGATATTTCAAGATCAATGGATAAGCTTGGAAAGGAACCTAAATTCATTAAAGGACTTCGTGTAACTGATGAAGAGACCATGGAAATCATTGAAATGGTATTGGTCGGTAAAATCTCAACCGAAATCGTATCAGAACTCATTAAACACGATGGCCAGGCAATAAGCTTATCCGGAAAAGATTCAAGTTTAATATTTGCCCACAGAAAAGGAGCACACAAAGTCAATGAAGAAATTGTTGATTTGGGTCTCGTCGGCGAAGTTGACTGCGTAAATACAGATTTGCTCGACATGTTTTTGGAGAATAATTACATTCCAGTGATTTCTCCTGTAGGAATTGCAGAAGACGGAACCAGTTTAAATTTGAATGCCGATACTGCGGCAGGTGAAGTTGCAAGTGCTATCGGTGCTGAAAAATTAATTATCTTAACTGATGTTCCTGGTGTTTTAAGAGATCCATCAGATCCGGATTCATTGATTCAAAAAATCAGAGTCAGCGAAATTCCAGCTTTAATCGAAGAGGGTGTCATATCTGGCGGTATGATTCCTAAAATCGAAACCTGTGTTAAAGCTATTGAAAATGGCGTTACCTCTTGTCACATTATTGACGGACGTAAAAAACACTCATTGCTTTTAGAAATCTTTACCACTGAGGGTATTGGAACTATGATTTTTAAATAATCATAGTTACTTTTTTTATTTTTTTACAATTTTTTAATTAAAAATCATTTTACTATATTTAAATCATTTTTAAAGAATTAATAACTGTTTATTTTATATATTAATGATTTATACATATTTATTGTAGGTTTTGACCACTTAGATAAGAATACATTAACATATGTTTTGAGTGGTTTAATGAAATTAAAATCTGAATTCTTAATACAAGTAACTTTGGAAATTATTAAAATCATTATTATGATTTTTAAATAATAATTTTTGGGGTAGTAATTAGTTGTTGAATACAAAGGAAGGAGTTTGGTATTTTTTCTCTAGTGGTATCCTCCCTACTTTCGTATCAAAAAAATTTATATATTATTTTGATATAATTTAATTTAACGAACCACTCGTTAAAAACTATGTTAAATTAATGGGGTTAGAATCATCTATTCTAGCTTCATTTCTTTAAAAACTATTTTTTCTAATTTTTAAACATTTCCCTGAGCTCTCTTCTAAGCAATTTCCAGCCATTCACTCTTGGAAGCTCATCCAATTCATAGATTTCACGAGGAACTTTATATCTTGATAGATTCTCATGCGCATAGCTGACCAATCCTTCGGAGTCATTTTCATTTTCCCAGACAACAGCCGCAACCGGGATTTCCCCTCTGTGACAGTCAGTTATACTGAAAATAGCTATTTCCTTAACTGCAGGATATTTTATCAATACCTCTTCAACTTCGGTCGGATAGATTTTCCATCCGCTCATCACAATCATGTCCTTTTTACGGTCGGTAATGAACAGACGATTGTCCTCGTCAATGTATCCGATGTCTCCTGTCAGGAACCATCCGTCATCTAAAAATGACGCTTTTGTCTTTTCCTCATTTCCCCAATATCCTTTTGCAACGGCAGGTCCTCTAAGGGCAATTTCACCCTGCTTATATGCTTCCAAGGTTATTGATGCGTCATCCTCATCGACGATTTTCACTTCAGAAAAGCAAACTGGATGGCCTACACTTTCGAATCTGTCTGCTTCACGGTAATCTTCCGGTCTGATTACTGTTCCGGTCCCGATTACGATGGTTTCTGATAGTCCGTATGCGTTTATGATTGGTATTCCATAGGTTTCATGGAAGTCCTTCCATATCTTTTTGTGCAGTGGCCCTCCGCCGGATATGATTTCACGGACAGTTTTTAATTGTTCTCTCTTATCCATTGTAGTCAGTGAGTGTATTACCGGAGGCATTCCGGTCAAGACTGTAACTTTCTCCTTTTGGCACAAGTCCAGGTATTCGTCCAAGTCAAACTGCTCAACCATGATGTAATAGGCAGCAGCCCTTAATGCTGATATTGACCATGAAAGGCCAACGTGCGCCATCGGATAGATTCCAAGATAGACATCATCCTGCTTTAAGGTCAGCACATCACATTCATTGTGGATTGCTGTAAAGTAGTTTCCATGGGTCAGCATTGCACCTTTTGGTTTTCCGGTTGTCCCTGATGTGTATTGGAGTTGGCATAAATCATCCCAATCGGTATTTTCGGCGGGCAAGACTTCACAATCCTTAAAATCAGAAATGTTTTTTGGAATATAAGTGTTAATGTCAATAATGTTTTGAGCTTCATTATCTGTAATCATTAATGTGGCCTTTGAGTCGCTTACTATGTACTCGAGTTCGGCTGCGGTAAAGACCCTGTTTGCTGGTATTGCTATTGCTCCTACTCTCCATATTGCAAATAGTGAAAATAAGTATTCTTCAGAATTTTTTAAGTATATTAAAACCCGGTCTCCTTTTTTGATTCCCAAATCTTTTAGGTTACGTCCGATTTCTGAAACAATTGACAATATTTCACCGGAATTATATTTATTCCCGGTTGTTGGGTTGTATAATACATTCTTGTCCAATCGTTTTGAATTTGCATCTAAAAAAGTAGTAATATTTAACATTAGATTAACTCCTTAACAATAGCTTTTGTAACATCCATTGTACAAGCATCCCCGCCCAAATCGGGGGTTCTGATCTTGCATTCAGCTATTACCTTTTCAACGGCATTTTTGATATTGTTGGATATTTCCCATTCGCCCAAATAATCAAGCATCATTGAAGCTGATAAAATCATGGAGCAAGGGTTTGCAATATGCTTTCCGGCGATATCTGGTGCTGAACCGTGAACAGGTTCAAATAGTCCGTTATGATCTCCAATATTTCCGGATGGAGCGAGGCCTAATCCTCCAACGAGTCCTGCACTTTCATCTGACAGGATATCTCCAAATAGATTGCTTGAAACAATAACGTCGAAGTTTTGGGGTTGTGTAATCAGGTACATTGCCATTGCATCAACATAATAGTCTTCAGTGGTGATTTGAGGGTATTGTTTGGCTACATTGTAAAAGCTTTCTTTGAAAACGCCATCGGTCTTTTTCAATACGTTGCTTTTGTGGACGCAGGTGACCTTGCTTTCGCCCCTTTTAAGGCATAAGTTAAAGGCGGCTTTTGAAATTCTTTCGGATGCTTTTTTTGTGATGTGCCTTTCAGCAATCATTTTATTTTCATCGCCATATTCGACTTGTGAGTAAAGCCCTTCGGTATTTTCCCTAACTATTACGAAGTCAATGTCATCACGAATGCAGTCAACGCCCTTATATGACTTTATTGGTCTGATATTAGCGTAAACATTGAGCTCTTTTCTTAAATTGATGATTGGGCTAGGTTCTCCTGGTGTTGATGTGGATGCTCCAAATAGGACTGCATCACTATCGTTGGCTATTCTGATGGTTTCTTCAGGCAATGTTGTCCCGTTTTTGTTAAAGCACTCAAAACCCGCTTCACCGTATTCAAAACTAAATTCCAAATCAAGATTGTCAAGCAGATATTCGCATGCCTGCATTACTTCTTGACCTATTCCGTCTCCACTTATGATTGCAATTTTATACATTATTCTCCCTTGAATACAATATTGTTCGTATACTTATAATATTGATTTAATTATATTTAAGTTAGTTTTAAAAAATTTGTTCGTATACTATCGAAATACTTTTATATGTTAATGTTTAATAAATAAGTAATAACATATTTAATAATGGATTTTCCTTGTTGAATTTAGTGAGGGGATAAAAATGGCAAGAAGTATTGACGAATTAATTGAATTGTTAAACGACAAAGATGATTTTGTTGTTCAAGATGTTATGGGAGAATTGGAATTAAGGGCTGATGAATCATTAGATCCGTTAATATCTGCTTTGTCCAGTAGGAAAAAACAAATCAGGTTAAATGCTGCTACTTTATTAGGAGCAATAAATGATCCAAAAGCAATTCATCCTTTAATTTTGACCTTAAAAGACAACAACAAATTAGTTAGAAGAGAAGCATCCACTGCACTATCCCGTATGGGAGAGCCTGCTGTCGATCCTTTAATCGAAACTTTAGGAGATGAAGATTGGAGAGTAAGGGGAGCAGCTGCATGGGCGCTTGGAAACATTGGTGATGAAAAGGCTATTCCTGCACTTGAAAACTTGCTTGACGATGAAAGCGGTTTTGTAAAAGCTGGTGCACAAAGTGCAATAGCAACTATTCAGAAATAGATTTTCTTTCTCACTTTTTTCTTTTTTATCTTTTTAACATAAATTAATTTTTTTCACTTTTTTAACCTATTTTTAATTATTTTCTAAACATTGTTTAATAATTTTTAATTTTTACTTCATTTTTTCAGAATTTTTATTAGTCGGAAAACGTTTTCCAACACATTTATATACTTGTATTGTTAAAGTATAATACGGAAGTTACTTTCCGACTAATGATTATGATTATGGAGGTTTAAAATTGTGCGGAATAGCTGGATTAGTTTATAAAGATAAAAAATTACATAACATTGGAAATGACATGACAAACATGCTTCACCAACTGCAACACAGAGGGCCTGACTCAGCGGGATACTCAATCTACGGTGGAACAGGTTTGGCCGAAAACGAATACATCTTAAATATTCAAGTAAAAGAAAGCGAAAAACTGCTCGATAAAGTAAAAGATGTAATCAATTTTCAGACTCCAATTCAAAATGATGCCATCATACCTTCCGTTGGAGATTCATTCATTTACAAATGTAAAATATCTTTAGATGAGTTTTGCCAGCTAAAACCCCTAATTACAAAAATAGACACAATCGATGATGTAATTGTACTTAACGGAAGCCACGACTTTGAAATGATAAAAGATGTAGGCTCCGTTTTGGACATCGCAGAAAGGTATGATGTAAGGTCAGTCAAAGGAACCCATGCAATCGGCCACACCCGTTTTTCAACAGAAAGCGGAGTGGACAGATACCACGCACATCCTTTCCAGACATACATCGTTCGTGACATTTCAGTTGTCCACAACGGACAGATTACAAATTACTGGAAAATAAGGGATCCTCTTGAAAGAAAAGGACATACATTCGAAACATTCAATGATACAGAATGTCTGGTTCACTACATTGCAGACAAACTGGCTACCGGTTACAGCTTGGAAGAAGCACTGGAACAATCCGTTGAAGACATGGACGGTCCGTTCTCTTACATTATCGGAACTCCGCAAGGAATAGGCATTGCAAAAGACAAATTAGGTCTAAGGCCTGGAGTGATGGCAGAAACCGATGACGTGTTTGCAATAGCATCAGAAGAAGTATCCCTAAGGGAAGTAGTCGACACACACCATGTAGAGCAAATCTCTCCAGGTGAAGTAATGGTATATGAGATATAGGTGATTTTGATGGAAGTTTTTGAAATAGATGCAGAAGAGTTAACTCCCCGTGAAATTAACTCACAGCTAAAAGACGCAGCAAGCGAATATGATAAAATCATTATTAGAAATCCCAATGCAAAACATTACCTCGCCGCAGGAGTAACCGATGATGTGGAAATTGAATTTGACGGCTCTGTAGGATACTTTGCGGGATGCATGTGCGATAAGCCAAAAATCAAAATCAACGGTAATGCGGGATGGTTCGTTGGAGATAATTTGACCGGCGGGGAAGTCGTCGTTGAAGGGTCTGCCGGTGACGGTGCAGGCCAAGGAATATATGATGGTTATGTTGTTGTAAAGGAATCAGTAGGTTCAAGAACTGGTGAAATCATGAAAAACGGTACAATAATCATTGGAGGAAACTCCGGATTCATGACTGGAATTTTCATGATGGGAGGACGCATCATCATCTTGGGAGATGTTGGAGATGATGTGGCCGAATCAATTATTCGTGGAGTAGTCTACGTTAGAGGGAAAGTAAAAAGTTTAGGTTATAATGCTAAGTTTGATGATATGACCTTTGAAGATTCACTTGAAATCGAAGAGGCATTATCCAAATTCGATATTGATGTTGACGATTATTCAGGATTTAAGAAAATAGTTCCAAAAAGTACAAGGCCATTCTATGGTCACTAGGAGTGTGAAGTATGCCATATAGAGTTGAAAGAAATCCGGATTTATGTAAAAAAAATTTTGGACGTCCAGGATGCTGCTGGTATTTATGTGATGATAGGGATGAAAAAATCTGCGGAAGATGTTTTTCATGCTTTAACAATTGTCCTCATGGAGTTTATGAAATCATTCAAGGTGATCCCTACCCATTGAATCAGGAAAAATGTGTAGGCTGCAGAATCTGTCTTGAAATGTGTCCAAACAGGGCAATTGAAGTAAACGCAATTCCAGAAGATGCAAGACAAGGTTGGGGATTCCCGGACATTGTCGAAATCGTAAGGCAATCACAGACAGCATCATACAAACTCAGAAGTACCGGTGCATTAAGGCGCATTCCGGACTTCGATGACTTGGTTGTAATTCCAGCTCAGGTGTCAAGGCCTCCTATCGACAAATACAGGGAACCTTGTGGAACAGATGTTGTTTTAGGGGACAGGTTTGCAGAAAATCCTCTTAAGCTTGACACTCCAATCATGATTGGGGCAATGTCATTCGGTGCTCTATCAAAAGAGGCAAAAATGGCTTTAGCTATTGGTTCTTCACTGGCAGGAACAGTAACAAACACAGGTGAAGGAGGAATGCTTCCAGAAGAAAGAGACCTTGCTGATAAGCTCATTGCCCAATATGCATCAGGAAGATTCGGCGTATCTGCCGAATATTTAAAACAGGGTGATGCAATTGAAATCAAAATAGGTCAGGGTGCAAAATCAGGTATGGGAGGACATCTTTTAGGTGAAAAGGTAACTGCTGAAGTATCTAAAATCAGAAACATTCCGGAAGGATCCGATGCGCTTTCTCCTGCAAGGCACATGGATATTGTAGGTCCTGAAGATTTAAGTATGAAAATATCACAATTACGTGAAATTACCGATTGGAAAGTACCGATTATGGTTAAATTTGCTTCCGGTAAAGTTGCATCCGATGTAAAAATCGCAGCAAAAGGCGGAGCGGATATAATCGTAGTGGACGGTATGCAGGGAGGAACCGGGGCAGGTCCGGAAGTAATCATGGAACACTCCGGTATTCCTTCTGTCGCATCTATTGTAGAAGCGGACATGGCATTGAAAGAAATTGGTCTAAGGGATCAAGTAAGCTTGGTTGCTGCCGGTGGTGTCAGGTCAGGTGCTGATTTGGCTAAAGCTATTGCGCTTGGTGCAGATGCAGTATACATCGCTACAGCCGCTTTGATATCAATCGGATGCAGGGTATGTCAAATGTGTTATACCGGAACATGCAGAAAAGGTATCGCTACACAGGACTTATCCTTGAGACATCGTTTGGATTATAAGGAAATGGGTAAAAACGTAGCAAACTACATTAACACAATGACAGATGAAGCTTGTATGTTAGTCCAGCAAGCAGGTAATACCCATATTACTAAACTTGAAAAAGAGAATTTAAGGTCACTCACCTTGGAGGCATCAGCATTGACTGGTGTTCCTATGGCAGGTGTGGGTAGGATTTAGAGGTTAACTACCTCTATTTTTTTTATTAAATATGGAAAAATCCCCACCTAACTGACTATATTAAAATCAGGTTTTAATTATTAGATATTTATAATTTGAAAAAATCAGACCACTTTAATGTACGTTTGTGCTCTTGCACCTGCACGTCGTAAGTTTTTTCTTCATCAAAATTTTTTTTCAATAATTCTTGTTTAATTTTTGAATCAAAGCTGGCATCAGTTATTTTTTCTATTATGTCATTACCTTGTTCTTCTTTAAGTATTTCAGTAATTTCATCCTGAAGTCCGAAAAGAAGATCGATAGCTTGACCGACATCAACATCATGTGACTTTAAAATTTCAACTTTTTCAAATTGCTCATCTGTTAATTCAATTTCCATTTTTACCATAATCTAACCCCATATTTTTAATAACTATTTTAATGTTTGGTAATATTCATTAAAATTATTTTCTAATTATCATACCTTCTTAGTTAAAATATACAATAATTATTTTATGAGTTTGAGAAGAATGTTTATTTTTTTAATCATGAAAATCCATGTTATAAGAATTGAAAGTAGACAGGATATAATTATTATTGGCGGATAGTAGAGGTATCCGATAATTATGAAAATGATTGTAAATATGATGTTTAAAATATAATTATTGTAATTTTTGAATGCTGTTTGTAAAAACTCGTTAGATGAATCTATTTTTTTCAGTTCGAATGTAGCTATAATAGAACATATATTGATAATCATAAAGTTTAGCCCATACAGGCATTGCGGTACAAAATCATTAAAATTCATAGCAACATAAGTTGTTAAATAAGGGACCAATGATAAAAAGAATAACGCAGATGCTATGGACCAAATTGATTTGTAATTAATCTTGTTAACGATGGCAAATAGATTATAGGTAAAGTTCCACACGTTAAAGCAAACAATAAAGCTAATGATATATGCTAGAAATTCGAGTTTTAATTCCAATAGGCTTGCTAAACTACCATTCAGGGCAGTTGGAATTTCAAGCACAATGATTGTTATAATGATGGCAATGATTGCATCAATTAGCGCTTCGAATCTTTCAGTATCCTTAATTTCTTTTCCTTGCTTTCTGTTATAGATAATGCTTAAAAGCACTGAAAATAGACTGGCTACATAGATTCCCGGAGTATATATTGTATATGACAGTACAAAACCGATTAATATAATCAGCAAAGGAATTATGAAATTGATTTTTTTAATATTCAATTCTTTCAGTTTTTCACTGGATTTATTGGCTCCGAAAAGCACAACTATCGCTAAAATATGGGAAAGGTTAGCGAAAAGTATAAGCAATCCAAAGATTGTCTCGGCAGCTAAAGAATACACATTCAATGAAAGCCATGATGCGAAATACGGAAACAGTGAAAACAGGAAAATTGCAAAACCATATGCAATCAGAGATTTGTTATTTATGTTGTCAATATGTTGGAATAGATTCTGATTGCTGAACCAGATATTGATAATTGATAAGAAAACTATGAAATATGTTACCAAGTTCAAAGAGTTTGAAAGAAAAGCTCCCCATTCAGGACCTGATGGCTGAGGAATTTTTAACACTAAAATTGTAATGACAATCGCCAGAACCGCATCATAAAAAGTTTCAAATCTATTTGTTTCCATAGTTATTTTATATGTTTTATGAGTAAATAAATTTTATTTTTTTTATATCCTAACCGAAGTAACTTTTCAATTGATATTAGCAAGCGGCAATGTAAATTGACACATATTCACAAATTATATAACTTTATCAGTTTAAAATAATATTATTTGAGTTGGAATTGTGATGATTTACAATTCTTTTTTTGAGTTTAGTTTTTAATTAAGAAGGTTATCTGGGGATTGTGATATGAAAAAGACAAAAATCATATGCAGTATAGGCCCGGCCTCTGATTCTGTTGAGGTCATGAGCGAAATGGTTTATGCGGGCATGGATTGTGCACGCATCAATCTCAGTCACGCCACACAGGAGGGCATATTGAATATAATAGATGTTGTTAGGGAAGTACGTAAACTATGCCGTGTGCCCGTATCTATTATGTATGATACTAAGGGGCCTGAGTTCAGGACCTTGAAATTTAAGGATGGAGGCGTAACTCTTCATGAAGGTGACACGATTAAGATGAGTAAGAGTTGCATACACGGCAATGAAGAGGAATTTGGAGTTAATCATAGCGATGCAATTGACTTTATAGAAGTGGGTGACACGGTCCTTATAGATAATGCCCTGCTTGAATTGGAAGTCATTGGCAAGAAAAGCGACTTTCTTGTATTGAAGGCTTTGGGCGAGGGAATGATTCAGGACAATAAAACCATTAATGTCCCAGGTGTCAATTTAAACTTGGATTTTATGAGTGAAGTGGATGAAAAGGACATTACCTTTGCAGCGCAACATGCATGTGATTATCTTGCATTATCTTTTGTAAATACTAAGGAAGATGTAATTGCGGCCCGTAAAATTATTGAGGAAGCGGGTGGAGATGCACGCATCATTTCAAAAATTGAAAATCGCACAGGCATTGATAATATAGATGATATAATTGAGGTGTCTGATGGAATTATGGTGGCTCGAGGAGATTTGGGAGTGGAAGTTCCAATGGAAGAGTTGCCGATGCTTCAAAAGAGTATTATTAAAAAATGTCGTGAAAAGGGCAAGTTTGCCATTGTCGCTACAGAAATGCTGGCGTCCATGTATGAAAATCACAGACCATCAAGAGCAGAGGTTTCAGATGTGGCCAATGCCGTATTGGACGGTACTGATTGTGTGATGCTATCTGGTGAAACCACTGTTGGAAAGTATCCAATACCTTCCGTTGCAATAATGAGTAAAATTTGTGAATATGTGGAATCAACCATTGACTATACAAAGCATTTCGCCTACAAAGGAATAATAGGCACTAGCGATACAATCGCCAAATTAGTTGTGGATGCCGTTGAATACACCGATATTAAACTAATAGTCACAACTACCATGACAGGATTCACAGCTAGCAAGATTAGTAATCTGAGACCGAATTCCATTATCATGGCTTGTTGCCCGTCTAATCATATTGCAGAGAAAGTTGTTTTGAACTTTGGTGTCAAACCAGTAGTGACTAAGATATATGAAAGCACAGACGAAATGGTTGAAAGCGCTCGTAAAATTGCTCAAAAAGAATTTAATCTGAAAAAAGGAGATCTAATAGTAGTTACTGGAGGATTTCCATTAGGTGAAGCAAGAAAAACTAATTATTTAAGAATCGTGGAAATTTAAATTGATATTCACATCTACTCTTGATACTATAGAGATTAATCACTCTTAATATGTTGATTGAAGCCATGAAATAATGAAAAAATCAATCAACTATCGATATCATTAATGTGCTGATTAATGTCACAGGTTCATGGATTGGCTAAATTATTTAAAGTGTTTTTAATTAATAATTAACCATGGAAACAAAAAAGATTAACAGATATGTATTATATTTGGTTTCATTGTTTATCATATCTTTAGGGGCGGCCATATCAATCAAAGCCAATTTAGGAACCGCTCCGTTGATTTGCATTCCATATGTTTCAAGCGTAATATCCAATTTAAGTGTTGGAACAGTTTCCTTTATTTTTAGCATTATATTAATCGCTTTGCAGGTTCTTATTTTAAGAGGGAACTTTGAAAAAAGGCAGTATCTGCAGATTGTCATGGGAACAATCTTTTCAGCATTCATAGACATTGCATTGATGCTGGTGAGCTTCTTAAATCCTCAAGATTATCTAAGTCAAATATTATTGTTATTGCTCAGTTGTGTTGTGGTTGCTTTCGGCGTTCTGCTTGAAATTCAAACGGAAGTCGTATATCTGCCACCGGATGGATTGATTGTAGCCATTTCCACTGTATTGAAAAAGGAATTTGGAAAAGTAAAGCCTTATATTGACACTTCTTTTGTAATTATTGCGGCTGTTTTGTCACTTGTCTTTTTAGGATATCTCATCGGCGTTCGTGAAGGTACAATAATATCCGCATTGATTATTGGCCCTATTGTAAGGGTGCTTAAAAAGAATTTGGATTCTTATATTGAACCTTTAATCAGTTAAGACTATTGTTTTGTCAATCATTTCGATTAGTAGTTTGTTTATCGGATTTTTGAATGATAACGGGTGTTCTTTTGGATAGCTGTCTCTAAATGGAAGCACTCTAAAGCTGGACATGCATTGGTCGGTTGATCTAAGTGCAAAATAAGCTTTATATTCTTTATCGATGATGTTAATTATTAGCCCTACATCTTCTGTAGGATTGTGCCCGGCAATTCCTTCTTCTGCATAAACCTTAAACTTTTTAACACAATCGGCGGTAATCAATGTGTACTGCATCAAGTATTCCAATTCATCTTCTTCAAGGTCATAGTCATCGTATTCGATTATTTCATCATATTCCTCATCTGGAAAGCTTAAATTGGAAGCGCAGTATCCTAAAGAGATATAAATCCCATCAAAATCAAGGGATTTTGAAATGATGTCATAATATAAATTATCCAGGGGTATTGATTTGTATCTGTCTCCCAAAATTTCGGGAACCGTATGGGTAAATCCTCCGTCTTCAATGGCAGTGCAATAGAAGTGCTTTTCTCCGAGATATCCTGCAGTAGCCGCTTTTTCGATAGTCTCTTTAATGTCGATATTATCTGCATTTTCTAATTTTTTAGCTATTTCAAGGGCTTTTGCATCGCTAATCATATCAGTTTCCTTCCAAATATTCAAATATTTCATCAATGCTTGTAGCTACCTTAAAAACTTCATCCTGTTTGTATAAAAAACCTTTTTCACCCATCTCATCAATCATTTCAAGCATTTTATCATAAAAATGCTCAATATTGAATACGATTATTTCATTGTCAATCTTTTTCAGTTTTTTTAGGGTAATGATTTCAAAAAACTCATCTAGGGTTCCGATACCGCCGGGTGATATTATGAATGCATCTGAATGTGAGATGAAGTTCCTTTTTCTTTCATCCATCGAATCCACATAGATAAATTCGCTGCAGTCTTTACACAGGGGTTCAAAATCGCTTATCCATTCGGGAGCTATTCCAATTGATTTTCCATTGCTGTCATGGACTCCTTTTGCACAGGCTCCCATCATTCCGGTATCTCCACCGCCAAAAACAAGTGTGTGGCCTTTTTGAGCCATCAAGCAACCTAAATCATAGGCTTCATCAGTATAAACATTATCAATTTCTCTGCTTCCGGATCCATATAGGCAAATGTTCATATAATCACTCTAAATATCAGGGGTTTGCTCAGCAAGACATAAATGACAGATTGCATTTGGATTGTCATCCTGATTTTCTTTAACTGGGCAGTAAAATACTCCATTTCTCTTTTCCACTTTTAATTTTCCCGGAAATTCACTTCCCACAGGATGTATTGGCTCTTCTAGAATGAATGTTGTGTACAATGAAGTAATTACATAAATCAACGGGAATTTGCCGTCATCGCTAATCTTTTCACTTTCAAAAGTCCTTTCAAGCATAGGGAAGCATTCGTCAAATTTTTCCTTATCAATGATCTTTTTGTTGTAGCTGTCGTTTTCCAACACTTCCTTCATGCGCATTATGAAGTATTTGATATAAATTTCCAAATATTTTTCACGATAACTGGCATGAATAAACTCACCGTCTTTTCGCATATGTGCGCTGGCCAACATTAAATCGTATACTGAAATTATCCTCGCATATTCTTTGAGTATATCCATCAACTCTGATGTTGTAATCTCTTTTTGAGGGGATAATTTTCTAAGGTCGATTAATATGTCTTCAGCTTCCATGATTTTATTATAATCTTTATTATTTATAAAAATTTTTTCAAACAAAAAATACTTAATAATCCAAATTTAAAATTAGTATGGGGAGTATTATGTCTGATGAATTTATTGAGATTACAAAAGAAGAGATTGAAGATATTGAAAAGGCATTGAAAGTTAATTCAGATTACAAATTAAAGGATTCCAAATTTAATATCAAGACATTTGAAAAAGGTTCTGACATTGTAATAATCCAATATGTTGCCAATGTGGAAAACGAACTCGTTTTCGCTACAAAAGAAGAAAGAGGCAAATATTACATTTCAGAAATCTTTGACCTGTTTAAGGACAATATCATAAATGGCAACGTTTCAAGGGATGTTTTCCAGTCTGTCTTCACATATTTCCATGATGTAATCGAAAACCCTGATGAAGACTTTTCTGATGAAAAGGAAGAATTGATTGGCTTTTTGCTTTTAACTGAAGAATATGATGAATCTCAACTTCAGATTGATTTGGATCCTGAAAAAATACGCCAGGAATATAGTGAAGATCATGATAGAATTTACAGTGATGATTCCCTGAATAAGGTGGAAAAAAGTCTCGCCTTAAAGGAACTGCTTCACATGTCAATCTGTCAGGTTGTAAACGACATTGATTTGTATTTCACAAGACCTTATGATTTAACTCCCGAAGAGCACGCCTTCAAAAACAAACAGGAAGAAAAGGCATTGCAGAATGAAGTTCAATTAGGATAAAGATTAAGTATTATTAGACTGATAATTATTATTAACAAAATTCTGAACTGATTATATGATTAACATTACTAAAAATGAAGAAGTTGTTCTAAGCCAAATTGAGATATTTGACGTTGAATATCCTAACGGCATTCCAGTAAATGTTTTGAGAAAGGATTTAGGGTTCCATGAATATGATTTAATTCAAATTTTAGAAGAGCTTCAAGATAAAGATCTGATTATCTTTGAAAATAATAGGGTAAGCTTATCTGAAAGCGAAAAGGAGATTAATACTGTTAACTCCCGAAAGGATATTGAAGAGCTAGAGCTAAACATGAAAGAAAAGGAATCTTATAAAATAATCCAAGAGCTTGTTGATGATAAGAATCTGATCTCTAAATATACTCTTGAAGGGCATTTGCTTTATGGCGACTTAAAACTCACCAATTTTAGAATGTATCACATTATTTTATCCCTTCAAAATAAAGGCCTTTTAAAATCCATTGAAAAAGATGATGGAGAATATTATTTGTTAGTTGGATAATATTTTTTACTTATTTTTTAATATCTGAGTATTATTATTTTACATTTTAATCATAATGTTTATATAATTTAAATTCCATAATTATATTTATTAATTTATATTGATGTGTATTTTTATGATGAGAATAAGTATGTCCTTACCAAAAAAATTATTGGCAGATTTTGATGAAGTATTAAAAGAAAGGGGATATCAATCACGTTCAAAGGGAATTCGTGATGCACTTCAAGATTACATTGTAAGGTATCAATGGATGAATTCAATGGAAGGACAAAGGATTGGTATCATAACAATTATCTACGATCACCACTACACAGGTGTAATGGAAAACCTTGCAGAAATTCAACACAGTTTCAGAAACGAAATCAACACAAGTATGCACATCCACATGACTGACAAATACTGTATGGAAATTGTAGTCGTAAATGGAGATATTGCTGAAATTCGTGATTTGACTGAAAGGATTATGAGACTCAAAGGTGTTGAACATGTAAAACTTACAAGTACTGCTAACGGAGAAGATTTTAACGAGCCTGGTCACTCACATGACCATACACACCACCATCACTAAATTCTTCTTTTTTGCATGAAATTCAAAACTACCCCCTATCATTCCGATTTATTGAAGGATACTGATAGGTTATCCGCTTTTTGGCAGGCTATTCAAGACTATGATGGAAATAATGAATTGGCTTATGATTTAGGCTGTGGAAGCGGAGTATTATCCTATTTTTTAAGTTCTTATTTTAAAGAGATTATAGCTATTGAAGTGGATAAAAAGACAAGTTTGATAGCTAAGGATAACTTATCTGATTTTGAAAATATTCAAGTTGTAAACAGCGATGTTCTTGAATACGATTTTACTGAAAAGGCAGATTTGATTGTTTGTGAAATGTTGGATACCGCTTTAATCGATGAAGAGGAAATTCCGGTTTTAAACTATGCAAAACGATTCTTGAAAGAGGACGGTAAAATCATACCTCAAGCGATAATTAACACGGCGGAGCTTGTTAATCTGGAAAGACATTACCTGCACTGGGATGAGGGAGTCAATTATGAAGTGATCTCTGAACCTGTTGTCTACTCGCAATTTGATTTTTTAGATGAAATAGCTCCTGAATTTGAAGCTGATTTATCACTAAAAGCAAATGAAGATGGTAACATTAACGGTTTGAAAATAACAACCTATACAAAACTCAACGAAAACCTAATTGTCGGGCCACTGCCGATGTTAAATCCACCATTGATAATCCCATTAGATGAAAGATTTGTAAAAGAAAATGATTTAATAAATGTTAAACTAAAATATATAATGGGAAAAGGGATTGAAAGTATTGAAACTTGTTATCTCTAGGGTGGTAAATTGTCTTTTGAAGTTGAATTAAATGATTTTTTATCTGGTTTTAAAAAATTAATCATATTAGGCGTCGGCAACGAGCTTAAAAGCGATGATGGTGTCGGACCTTTCATAATTAATAAGTTAATCGATGAAAATATTGAAAATGACAGTTTGCTTCTTATTAATGCCGAAACAGTTCCTGAAAATTTCACTGGCAAAATCAGAAAGGAAAATCCCTCTCATGTAATTATTGTAGACGCATGCTTGATGGGATCTGAGCCGGGGGAAATCAAAATTGTTGATAAGGAAGACTTTGCAAACATCGGAATTTCAACTCATTCAATGTCGTTGTCCTATTTTGTGAAATATTTGGAAAAGGATAATGACTTTAAGGTAATATTTGTTGGGATTGAGCCTGAAACAATGGATTGGGGTGCAAATCCAACGGAAATTGTCGAAAAAACGGCTTTTGAATTTATAGAAATTATAAAAGGGATTATATTATGAAAATTTTGTTTATCGGTTCAAGATTATATGATGATATTGATTGGTATGTTAGAATCAAGAACATTGAAAGTGTTTTAACTGAATCCAATGAAGAGGCAATCAATTTGGATTTGCCGGATCAGGTATTTATCGTTCCTCGTGGAATGGATGGTCCAAAGCAGGTTGCATTAATGCAGAATGTTGACGCTATTGTCCCATTGATTGGAATCGACCCTCCATTAATCGATGTGGCTTACATGAAAGAGGAAGTTGAAGCCGAATATGGCATTCCGGTAGTTGCTGCGGGAGTAAGGGCAGTAGAGCTGACATCGAATAAGATTAAAACTAAAGCCTTTTATGAAGAGATTGGCGTTGCAACTCCAAATTATCAAATTCTAAATGGTTCCGATGAATTAGAACTTGATTTTCCAGTTGTCTTAAAGCAAGGTGAAGGACAAGGCGGAAAGGACATTAAAATAGCAAAATCCATTGAAGATGTTAATGAGTATTTCGAGGAATTTGACCAGGCATTGTGTGAAGAGTTTGTTGAAGGGTCTGAGATTTCAATTGAGGTTTTAGGATTCAATGGGGAGTACGTGGCATTGCCTCCAATTTATAAGGGTGAAACCACACTGGAAGGAACACATCCATTAAATAAGGTCAAGACAGGTCCTTGCATGGTTGACGGCCTTGATAATAATTTAGTTCAGCATACTGCATATAAAGTAGCCAGCAGTTTGGCTTCCGATGGCATTTTTGAAATGGATTTCATGTATTCCGCCAAAAAAGACCAATTATATGCCATTGAAGTGAACACCCGTCCAAACGGTACAAGGTATCTGACAACAGCTACATGTGGCGTAAACTCTTTATGTGAATTGGTTAATATGGCAATTGGAGAGTTTAGCTTATCCAATATCTCAGATAAGCTGGAATATCACTACTCAACAGAAATTCCGATTGGAAATTATGAAGGGCCAACTCCAAATGAGCCTGTAAAATCATTTGAAGCCAATGACTTTATTGTGCATGGACCGGCAGGCTATCAAAGAATCACTGCAAGAGCGGACTCAAAAGAAGAGCTTGAAAAATTAGTTGAGAAATTGATATAATTCTGTGTTATAAGTTATAATTATATAGTATTACCAATAGATATCTTATTAGTTTAAAAGATTTATTGTGTGGTATGATGAATAATACAGATATGTTAATCCTTTTTTTAATAACATTATGTGCTACCATATTTTTTACATGGTATGTTAAAAGAATATTGCTTAAAGCAAGGATTGCAGATAATCCTATAGTAAGTGAACATAGACATAAGAGTGGTACTCCAACAATGGGTGGTATAGCATTCTTATTTACAATTTCTTTATTGATTGCATTATATTATCAGAATACACCAATTTTAATCGTTTCATTTATAATGCTTGCAGGAGGAATTGTAGGTTTAGTAGATGATTTAATAGGTCTTAAAGTCAAAGAAGTTCAAAAAATCGTTGTTAACACTTCAGATGAAGTTATAACGCTTGGAAGGCTGGATGTTGAACCGGGTGAGGAAGTGCGTGTAGCCACTCCAAAAGCAAAAGCTGAAGTCGATGATTTGCTTAAGGCAGGCAAGGTTGAAGTAGTTGGTGAAGTTCCAATCAAGACAGAACCTGAAGAGCTTGAAAAAATCATATGCCAAATTGTTTTGGGAGTATTTTTAGGTTTAACTGGTGTTGTTACAACAGTAGGGGGTTTTGAATTAGGCGTATTTGCTGTTCCAGTGGTTGTAATAGCTATCTTAGGATGTATTAATTCAGTAAATCTTATTGATGGCATGGACGGTCTTGCAGCAGGCATTGTTGGAATTGCGTCATTCGCTTGTTGCGTTTATGGATATCTATTCGGTCCAGCAACAATCATTCCACCATTTTTGATACTTGTCGGATTATGTTTAGGATTTTTGGTATTCAACAAACATCCCGCTTCAATATTTATGGGAGATACCGGTTCATTTGTACTTGGAACAGGTTATGCAGCTGCGGTGCTCGTATGTGACTTGCCGTACTTTGGTGTTCTTGCATTGGGAGTTCCTATCGTTTCAGTCATTGTAAGTCTGCTTCACAGAGCACACATTATCAAGTTGCCTGTAGAACCGCTGCATCACACTTTAAATCATTACGGCATGTCAGAGAGAAAAATCGTATTTAGTTATTGGGGAATTACAGTATTATTATGTGTTATAGGCATTCTTGCTAAGATGTTTATATTTTAATTCTCTATTTTTATTTTTTGAGGAGATATTATGGAACTTAGGAAATTAGTCAATACTTTAGAGGAAAAACTTGCTAGAAATGATGATGATGAAGATGTTATAGAACTTAAGGAATTAGTTCAGTATTTGGAAGGACAGCTAGTGGGAAATGATGAATATTTTTCCATTGATGGATTCACTGGCAAGTTTACATTTTTAAATGATGCCCATACTGGGGATATTATTGTAAGGGATTGGGTTGATGAGAAAGGAGTTGCAATCGCTTTTAAAAGAAATGCAGCATGTCTCATTACTAAAAACGCTAAGGGATGTGCTGTTGAAATGGCTGAAAAACTCACTTTTCCTTTAATCATTACTGATAAGATAGATATGGCTAAAGACCAGATTCTCGCTATTAGAGATAAAATGTTTGCAAGGGACATAACCAAAATTGAAAACTTGGTCAAATCTGTTGATGGAAGACTTGTCGGTAATGATGAATATTTCTCCATTGACGGTTTTACAGGAAGATTTACATTTTTAAATGATGCTCACACTGGAGATATTGTAATAAGACATTGGATTAATGGTAAAGGAATAGAGATGGCATTCGATAAGAATGTTGCCTGCGTAATTACTCAAACTCCAAAGGATTGTGCTGTTGAAATGGCTGAAAAGCTTAGTTTTCCATTGATTATCACCGACAAAATCGAGCTTGCAAATGCAGTTGCGCTCTCCAATACAGTCGATAAATACTCTCCATTTTCAACAGATATTGTAATAACAGGTACAAACGGCAAATCAACCACTTCCCATTTAATCTATCATATTTTGAATAATGCAGGATACCATGTTCTTACAAATACCGACAGTGAATCTGAATTCAATACATTGATTGATCCAATGGTTTCCAAATTGATATCCGATGAAGTTACAGCCAATGGCGAGTTGGATTATTTGGTTATTGAAGTGTCTGAAGTTCAAGGATGGCTTGGACATTTAATGAAAAACCATGCTGCATTAATGAGCGAAGCCATTAGGCCAGAAGTCGCAGTCATAACAAATATCGCAATGGATCATATTGGTCTTGTAAACTCCATAGAAGAGGTTTATGATGAGATATCTGCAGTTCCTGAAGCTATTGGAAATGGAACCTGCGTTTTAAATCATGATGATGAACTGGTAATGAAACTGGATGCTAAACATCCGTTCTACACCTCAATGTCTAAATTAGATGAGAAGAATGCCGTTTACTTCGACGATGGAAAAATAATTTATAATGGTGAAGCTATTTTAACAAGCGAAGAATTACCGTTTACTGGCAGTCACTTCATCCAAAATATCCTGTCAGCTGTTGGAGCATGTCTCTCATTAGGTTTGCAGATTAAAACCATTGTTGATGGTGTTAAAACTTATAAGGCTTTAAATAGACGTTTTGCAAAGTTAAATGATGAGCCGTTAATCTATGATGATTTTGCACACAATCCGGACGGCATCAAAGCAACAATTTCCGAAACTCTTAAGCTGCTTCCTGAAAATCAGAAATTATATGTTGCCTGCGCCATAAGGGGTTCAAGAGGTGTTGAAATTAACCAATTGAATGTCGAAGCGCTTGTCGAGTCAATGAATGATGATATTGAACTGTTCTTATCATCAAGTAAGGATGTTGTCAATGATTTGAACTTTGTCGAAGATGAAGAGAGAGAAGTGTTTTTCAACACTTTGGATGAAAACAATGTTGAATACACACATTTTGATAATCTAGAGGATTGTTTAAGGGAAGTCTATAAAAAAGCAGACAAAAAAGACATTATTTTATTATTGGGTGCTCAAGGAATGGATCCTGCTGAGTCACTATTAAAGAATATATTATAAACTTTAAATATCATTTAGTTTAATATAATAAATGTATAAATTTTATTCTTTACTAAGAATATTTTTATTAAGAGGATAAATCATGTTTATAAAGATTAGAAGAGACACATTAATAATTTTATTATTAGCATTTATTTTGATTCTTTGTGGTCGTTTAATCACATATGTCGCATTTGCTTCTTCTGATGAGATAAATAATGGAATCCCTATTTCTGGTGTAATCATTAAAGGTAATGACATTGTTCCGGTAGAAACCATTAGGGGAAATGTCATGCAGGCCGGTTTTAGGGATGGTAGTGTAATATATGGAGATATTTTAAAAACTTCCAAAAGGGAAGTTTCGCTGCAAGATGCGATTCAAACGGCACAGGAATTTGCAACACGGTCGACGGTACCTGGCACATCTGTTCAACCGATTACTGCTGCAGATGTTCAGGTAGACATTAACACCGGTGTAGTTACAGTAACAGTTATTGAAGACTTTTCGTCTGTTAAATTAGAAAATAAAACAACAAACGGTGCAGGTGGATAAATTGAGTAAATTAAAGGTATCACTTGTATTTTTTGTAATATTATTATTGACCATGAGTAGCGTAGCTGCTACTTGTAATATTGTTGTAATTACAGACCCATCTGGAAATGACCCTAACGGTGCAGCCGCTGGAAGTATGTCTTTTGCAGACAACATGTTCCAGTCAACATTTTTGCTTTCCAGAAATAATCATTTTGCTGTACTTTCCGGGGGTACTGGTAGTTCAGATACCAGGCTGGAATCCATTGTTGATGCGGTTGCAAGTCTAGAGAACAATGCTTCTGCAGCATCTGCAGCTTCATTGGCTTCTCAATTTAAGGGAGCTCGTCTTTTGGTTGGTGGTGCCAGTATCGGTGCTGCAATAGGCGGTTCTTTCAATGCTTATGTAATTACCGTTGATGATTATAGTAATGACATTAAAGTAACTCCTTACAACAGTGGTGTGGCTACCTTGCAGCCTGGTCAGAAAGGAGCTATTATTCACTTGAGGAATACTGCTGGAAATCCATTGTACGGTACTGCAGATTCCGTAAGGAAAGAGACTGCAATGAACATTGGAAAAATGATCAGGGATGGTTATCCTGCAACCACAATTCTTTCAGAAGCTATGGGAGAAGTGGCAAGAGACTCTGGTGAAAAATACGGTGGGGGTGGAGTAAACCTTGTTTCAGGTATTTCAACTTCAGACATGTTTACACCTAAGGAAATGAACGCTACAGGATATCCGATGGATGAGGAGTATTCTAAAGTTTGTGATGATTGCGGATGGGCATTAGGTTACCCTGCTGCCGAGGCATATGATAAATGTCCTGTCTGTGGAGGAAAAATCAGAACAGTTTATGCTTATGAAGCTTTAGGTGATGCATTGACTGTTAAATCTAATGCAGTAAGCGTATCTGTTTATGGAAGTGATAGGCCTGGTTTGGCTTCAACTACTAAAGAAATTGTTGAAGCATCAGTTGCAAAATATGGATATGATGCATCAGCCATTGCTGGATCTATCAACAGGGGTATTAATAACGGTCTTTTGATGGGAGTGGATCATGTTGAACCTAAAGACATTAATGTAAAACAAGGTTCTAAAGCGGTTGGTGTTTATTATAAGGCGCTTCCGGGAGATAGGTCTTCACCTGCATGGGACCTGCCAATTGATGGGAATATATTAACTATTTTAGGAAGTATTCAGACGGCTGTTGGTATTATATTAATTCTTTTAGTTGTATTTAGAAGTAGATTACTAAAATCTTTCCAAGACCGGTGATTCATCACCGTCTATTTTTTTTAATGAGGGATAATATGGCATTAATTTTAATTAGAGGGGAGAGTAATGCGAAATTACTCAATGCTATTGGTGACATGGAACGCCATGCTAATCTAAATATTATATCTCAGCCTAAAGTAGTTGATTCACATTTTGCTGATTCATTAGTTGAAGAAATCCTAAATTCAAAACTTAAAACTAAATCTACTGTTGCCACTGCATTTTTTGTAAAAGAAGATCCGACTTTAAGCATTGTTCAAATAAAAAAGATTCATCCTCCGGCACATGTGGTTGTTGTCAGTGATGAATATGATGGATATGACAGATTGGATGAATTTTTGGATGAGGCCGATGCCTTTCAAAGTTATCGTTCTCATAAGGCAAAAAATGATGGTCTAATTGATTATTCCATCAAAGGCGAAAAAAGACATATTAAAAATGAGAAATTAAATAGCTATATGAAATAGCTATTTTCTTTTAATTTTCATTATATTTCCAAGGGTGCGCTCTCCTGAGGAATTATTAATGAATTGATTTAAGTCAACATTGCTTGCTTCTTCAAGAAGTTTGATGTTCAGTGTTTTTTCTAATTTTTTGGTTAATTTTGTATCTGGAGTCATTTTTCCAGTTTCGATTCTTGTGATAACTGAAACTCTTTCATTTATTTTTTTACCTAAATCCTCACGGGACCAACCTTTTGCTTCTCTTGCTTTTCTAATTTCAACTTCAAAATCTTCGATTAGCTCTTCTGTTGGTTCATCGTTTCTTGAATAGTTTCTTGTTCGGGTTGTGCTTTGCTTTTTACCCTTTGGTTGTTGCCTAAACTTTGGTTTAGGAGGTGCTTTTTGTATTGTTCCTAGTTTTGAACACTCTTTACATACAACCATAACTGATCCTTCGATTTTTGCTCTTATTGGATTATTTTCTGGTACTGGTTTACCACAAATTTCGCATTCCATATTAATCAGTTTCCTTAATTCTTTAATTATATATATTACCTATAACCTATTAAATATTTGTTAGTATGTACTAAAATGAATACCTTTAAATAGTTTAAAGTTACAAATTGTTATTAAAGTAACATGCTTATGAAAATTTATTCGCTAACTGGAGATGATTCACATGGATGATTTCGATGATTTGGAAAATTCTTCAAAAGAGGAATTAATCGAAAAAGTTGAAATTTTACAGGAAGAGATTAATTATTTAAGAGAAGAAAAATCCAAAGCTAAAAGTAACTTAATGTGGAAAGTTAGGAAATTAGAGAAAGATAAAGTCTTAATAGAGAATGAGAAAATAAGACTTGAAAGAGAAACTAAATCATTACGTTCCGAAGTGGACAGATTTAGGTCTCCACCTTTAGTGTTAGCTACTATTACTGAAGTTTTAGATGATAATAGAATGACCGTTAAAAGTAGTACAGGACCTAGTTTTCTTGTTAATTACTCAAAATTCTTAGATGAAAAATTATTGGTACCCGGTTCAAGGGTCGCATTAAATCAACAGACCTTCGGTATTGTTGAAGTATTGCCATCAGAAAAAGACGCTAATGTTTCCGGAATGGAAATCGAAACCAAACCGGATATAACCTATGACCAAATCGGTGGGCTTGAAGAGCAAATCAGGGAAGTTAAAGAAACTGTCGAATTGCCTTTGACTGAACCTGAACTGTTTGAAAAGGTAGGTATCGAACCGCCTAAGGGCATATTGTTATACGGTCCTCCTGGAACAGGTAAGACCTTGCTTGCAAAGGCTGTGGCCAATGAAACAAATGCTACATTCATTAAAATCGTAGCATCTGAATTCGTTAAAAAGTACATCGGTGAAGGTGCAAGGCTTGTTCGTGAAGTGTTCGAGCTTGCAAAGGAAAAGGCACCTGCAATCATATTCATTGATGAGCTTGATGCAGTTGCAGCTAAAAGGCTTAAAAGTTCAACCAGTGGTGACAGGGAAGTCCAAAGGACTTTAATGCAGCTTTTGGCGGAACTTGACGGATTCGAATCAAGAGGCGACATTGGAATTATCGGCGCAACCAACAGGCCGGATATCTTGGATCCTGCACTATTGCGTCCTGGTCGTTTTGACAGATTCATTGAAGTTCCTCTTCCTAATGTTGACGGAAGACGCGAAATTCTTAAAATCCACACCAAGAACATGTCCTTAGATGATGAAGTGAGCATCGATTCACTTGCAGATATAACAGATGAGTTGTCCGGTGCTGACTTGAAGGCAGTATGTACTGAAGCTGGTATGTTTGCAATTCGTGAAAAACGTGACAAGATTACTGTAGCGGACTTCATGGATGCTATCGATAAGGTAATGAGCAAAACCAAAGAGGATGAATTGTTCAAAACAGAAGCCGGTGTAATGTTCGGTTAATCTTATAGTATAAATAAGCCTGTGATGAACCCTATGAGCTCTGATTTGTGATGAATGATGGGCGAGCTGAGGCTTATTTCTTTAATCTTTTTTTGTAAAACTTTATTTAAAAGTAAATTCTAATAGTTAATTATGTTGTTTAATAAAAATGATAGTAAAGCTAATGAAAGAATTCTTTATAAAACCAAGCCGAATATGCTTTTGGGATGTAAAAAAGCTATTTATGGTGTGATTTTATTAGTTATTGCTTTTATTGTTTCACCAACTGCAATCAAATTCGTCGGTGAGATGCAAGTTTATCTAATCTCTCAAATTAAACTTCCTTTGACTAGATATGCTGCTATAGCTTTCTTTGTAGTCATTCTTATTATTATATTATATATTATCTGGCAGCTCATTAGTTGGTATTCAATTGAATATACATTAACTGATTCAAGAATTATGATAAAGTCAGGAGTATTATCAACTAAAAAGACTTACATGCCTTATGCAACCATTCAGGACGTAAATACTTCTCAAAACATATTTGAAAGATTGTTTAATGTAGGTTCTGTTTCTGTTTTCAGTGCATACGACAACAATGAGATGGAATTGAGAAACATTTCAAACCCTTCAGAAGTTGAGGAGATCATCTTTTCAAAAATTGTTGGCCCTAGAAGTTTCCAGCCACAACCGGGATATATCGACCAACGCCAACCGCAAGGCAGGGCTTATTTGGATGATGGAGAGTATCTGGGCAGAAACGAATTTTATGATGAATTTGAACCTATCACTCCTATAACTCATGAAAGAAACGTTTCTCCAAGAAGAGAGTATGAATATTATCCTGAAGATTTCAATGTTCAGGACAGTCGTCCAAGCTATGATTATGAACCCTATAACGATAAATTCAGCAACAGGTTTGAAGATGAAAACGCTTACTCTGAAGATAGTCATTATAATAGAATAAGCGATGAGTATTCTTATAGTGGTGATGATTATTATGAGGATATTGGGTCTCAAAACCAGTATCGCGAAGAGGGTAAAGATTTATCAAAAAATAGTTCAGCCAATGTAGAGGAATCTAGTGAACATGTCATAAAAAGACATTTTGATAAATTCAGAAAATGATTTTTTTGATTTTTCAGGTGAATTTAATGGAATTGTTATGCATTCAATCACAGGAACATCCGCAGCTACCCCTTGCAGAGTTAAGGGCTGTAATGGAATGTGAAGATATTAATGCAGATATTGAGATAATAACTGAAGGTTTAGTCATTTTGAAAAATATTTCAGAAGATGACTTATGTCCATATTATGAAATTCTAACTAAAAGATTGGGTTATACCCATGAAATTCATGAAATTATTAAAAAGACTGATGTAGATAACTTTGATGAAGATATCTCATCAATCGATTGGCAGGATTATATTGATGAAAGCTTTGCCGTTCGCGTCAAAAGATTTAAAAGTGAAATAGACACTGTCGGGACTGAAAGAAAAGCGGGATCATTAATTCTTGGCAATTGTGAAGGGATTAAGGTTAATCTAACAAAACCAAAATCTTTGGTTCGCATCGTTGCATTTGAAAATGATTTTTTTGTAGCTATTGAAAGGATAAAACTAAACAAAAAACATTTTGAAGATAGTAAACCTCATAAGAGACCTTTCTTTTATCCGGGATCAATGAATCCGAAGCTGGCAAGATGCATGGTAAACCTGTCAAGGGTTAAGGAAGGCCAATTGGTGCTTGATCCTTTCTGCGGAACTGGAGGGATTTTAATTGAAGCGGGATTGATTGGCTGTAAGGTTGTAGGTTCAGACATCTACTGGAAAATGAAAAATGGAACCTCAATTAATCTGGATTACTATGGAATCACTGATTATAGAACATTCAATCTTGATGTTCGTGAACTTAAAATGTATGAAAAAGTAGCTAGTGTAGTTACAGACCCTCCTTATGGCATATCCACATCAACTGGGGATATTGAGGGTGAAGACATATTCAGAGAATTTTTTAAAGCAATATACGACAATATGCTTGACGATGCTTATTTATGCATGGCAAGCCCACATTATGTTGATTTGCAACCAATGGCTGATGAAGTAGGCTTTGAAATCATAGAGCAATACGGAATTAAAATGCATAGAAGTTTGACAAGAATAATTTCCGTAATTCGTAAAAAGTTAGATTAATATAGTTACCTTTATATACTAGTTATTTAATTTTCTTTTTAAAAAGCAATAAAACTTCCTTGTTTTGTTTTATTTAATTATTTTCGTTAATTTTTTTTATTATTCGATTTTTACAAATCTTATTCAAAATATTTTTTGAATAAATATTAAAATCATTATTTTTATAAAATAAGTTTATTATGATGTTATTTATTTATAAAATAGAATTTAAATTAATATTTCTATTTTTTAATATTATTTGCAATATTTTTTAATTGATTTTGTTAATAAAATTTGTCTGTCTATAAGATGTGCTATGTGTTTTATGGCGATGACCTAAGTATCATTGTATATTACAATTTTTACTATGATGGTTGCTTTTCCGCATGTAGCTATACATTTGTGAGTACTTGAATTCTCTCAAGTATGATGTTGGTTTTGTAGATGTGGTGAATTAGTACAATATAATTTGTTACAAATTTAGTGTATACTCGTCTATGTTTTTAGCGTACTTCATAATATTCATTGACTTATTATGATCTGCTATGTGTTCAATTCTGTTTGATCCTGGCAGATGCTACTGCTATTGGGATTCGATTAAGCCATGCAAGTCGAACGAGTTTAGGCTCGTGG
>NZ_JBGUWC010000102.1:0-10911 GCF_045220775.1 Methanobrevibacter sp. | reverse complement strand
ACAATTTCTTCTGGTTTTTCAGGGATTTCCTCTTCAATATCATTGATAATGTCATCATTTAAATCAGAATTTTTGCCTAAGTCTTTTGCAAATTTAAAGATTGAAGCAGGTTTTTCTTCAAATTCGTCTTCCTCATCGGATTTTAAGAATGATTTTACCTTGTCTGAAATGGATTTTGAAATGCCTTTAATTTCCTCATCGGAATAGTCCTTTTCATTTTCCCATACTTCAGCGTTATCTTCCGGAGAAACACCTTCATCGGATTCCCATACTTCTGCATCATCATCAATATTTTGGTCGGCTTCTTCCTCTATGGCAGCTGAGTTACCTTCTTCTGTTTCAACATTGAATTCATCATTAGATGGGGCCGGATTAATTGAATCTGCTGAATCTTTGATATCCTGTGAATTTTCAGATGAACCTTCATCAATAGAATCCTCACTGACAAACTCAGAAGGAGATTCATCAAAACCAACATCATCAGGAGTCTCAACATTAACAAACTCAGAAGGAGTTTCTTTTATAGTATTGTCTTCATTGATTGTCTTTTCATCTTCAAAGAATTCTGACGGGTCAATTTCACTTACATCTATAGGTTTTTCTAATATGTCATCAACTTTTTCGACTTCAACGAAGTCTGCAGGACCTATATCTTCAATGTTAATGTCATTTTCCTCTTCTTCCTGTGCTTTTCTTTCAGCTTCCTCTTTTTCGCGTGCAATGCGTAATTCTTCAGCTTTCTTTTCAGCCTCCAATCTTCTTTTTTCAGCTAATTTTTTCTCTTCTTCGGATCTGCGTTTTTCTTCTTCACGAGTTTTGCGAATGGATTTTTCAACATAATCCAAAAGCTTTTTGCGTCCTAAGTCCCTGTTTCTGTACCAATCAGTTGACCATAAATGATACAGTTTCCAGCCTAAACCGTTTAACACTTGTTCACGAAGCCTGTCCCTGTCACGTGCAACTTTACTTGATGAATACATTTTTCCATCGGTTGTAATTCCTAAAATATACTTTCCAGGATTTTCATCATCCACAATAGCTAAATCAACCCTGAATCCTGCACAACCAATTTGTCTGTCAACAGTATAACCGTTTTCTTCTAAAAAGCTGGCTATTGCATCTTCAAATGGTTCGTGAGTGTATGCCTCACCGACATGGGTTCCTAAAGTTAAGTTTTCAGCATATTCCAAGAACTCTTTTAATGATTTTACACCATAAGGTGGATTTGCGGTTAATTTCATGTCATAAGCTTTAAAGTTTGAGAATACAACACATTTTTCCCTTGCACGGGTAATCAATACATTTAAACGTCTTTCCCCACCGTCTTGGTTTAGAGGACCGAAGTTAAGTGACATTTTTCTGTCTTGGTCAAAACCATATCCTACACTTATTAAGATAACATCCCTTTCATCCCCTTGAATTGTTTCAAGGTTTTTAACAAAGAATCTTTCCTCTTTATTATCTGAGAATAACGGTTCGAATTCAGGTCTTTCCTTACGTTTTACCTCAAGGGCCTCTAAAATTGCATTTTTCTGCGCAACAGAAAATGTTCCGACACCTAAACTTTTGGTATCTCCGTATTTTTCAAAATGATTGAAAATTTCATCTGCAACATCTTCTGCTTCAAGAGGATTTGCGGATGATGCACCTCTGTGATATGCAGTATTAGGGTTATAGTGGAATTTCAAACCTAATTCAGGGTCATTGTGAGAAGGTGAAGGATAAACCAGCAGGTCATCATCATAAAATTCCCTATTTGAAACTGTAATCAATGATTCGTGGCGGGATCTGTAGTGCCATTTAAGCATTTTAACCGGGAATGACAGTTTACATAAATGCAGGATACTTTCCATATCAAGGGATGTCGCTTCTTCCTCATCACTTTCAGCATCTGACATCTGGTCAAAAAATGATGTAGGAGGCAATTGCTGAGTATCTCCCATGACAACAGCAGTCTTACCCCTCATGAATGCACCGAGAGCATCTTCAGGTTTTACTTGACTTGCTTCGTCAAAAATAACAACATCGAACTGCAATTCCTCATTTGTCGGATCCAAATATTGGGCAATTGATAACGGACTCATCATAAAACAAGGCTTGATTTGCTTTATCATTCCACCGGCTTTCTCCAAGAGCTTGCGAACAGGCATATGCCCACTTTTTCTTGTAAATTCTCCTGCAAGGATTTTGGCTTGCGGATTTTCAGTTCCTCCAAAGATTTTAGGAATGTTGCTGTTTAACTTATGGTAAATTCTTTTACGGTTTAGTACTAAAATCTTTTTATCCAAATCCCTGAATTCACGGATTCTGTTTTCATGAAGCTCTCCAACGAATGTTGCAAGTTCATGATTATCAACGAATAATATATTTAAGAGTGAATCTGCGAAATTTCCTTCAACCAATGCCTCGATGTCTTCTTTTTTGATGTTTCTTTTTTCGATTGAGTCGACAAACATCTTTGCATTTGAAGTTTTTAGCGCATTTTTTGTATTTAGGTATTGGGACCATAAGTGAAGGCTGGACAATTGTCCTCTCCAGTTGTATAACTGTTCTTTCCATGCTTCAAACGGAACGTCTCCAGTTTCCCTTTTGAAAATCAGTTTGCTTCTAGGGTTCAATTTATCTTTAAGTCTTGAAAGCACTCTAACGAATTCCTCTCCGGCATCAATGTACTCGGCAAGATCCCTTTCAGGCTTAATGTCAAATAAGTCCTTGCTCATCAGGTCAATGGTATTTTCTGAAAATGTTCCTTGACGTACAAGTGCGGTAAATTCAGTCATCCATTTTGCAATTGCTTTCAAATCATTGATATCAGCATTTAAATGCCAGTAAGCGCCATAATATTTTCTGCCTAATGCTTCATTAGCTTCAAGGTTCTTTCTAATTTTAATGACAGCTTTTGCTTCCTGCAAATCCCTTATAATTTCATCGATGCTGCCATTAACGGGATAAGCATAATACATCTCAACAAGCTCAATGTGCTGCTTGTTGTTGAAGAATCTGAATTTTTTATTGGAAATGTTTCTTAACTCATATATCAGTCTGTCAATGTCCGCTTGGAAAATACTTTGATTGAATTTATTTAAAATACCGGAATATTTTTGATACTTTTGAAGCTCTTGTATTAATTTAAATGCATCGTCATTGTTATTATTCCATGCCCCTGATTTGATTATGCTTCCGTCTATTAATTCCGCATTTTGTGACTTGATAACTTCAAAGGCGGAAAGGGAATTTTGAAACTCATTCAAGGTATCCGGCTTTTTGATTCCATAAATGTCATAAACTCTTCCGCGCTCAACCAGGAAGTTATCCAAAGCGAATAATGTATCGTTGATCAGCATTTCGATTTCCCTTAAATCTGCTGGAAGCAAACTTTTTGGAGCGCATTTGCTCCAAGGGTTTTCCTTGGAAATGGTCTGATATAGTTCAGCCAGGTTTTCCAAAGCTATCTTCATGTCATCCAAATCTTTTAAAGTAACGGCTTCCGGATTTTCAAATCTGACCAATGGCATTATTGTAGCTTTAGTTGCAAAATGATCATCGGCAGATTCCTTCATACCATACAGCTGGAATGCTGACAGGTTTACTGCAAATACAGGCTTGTGGATAATTTGAGAATAATCGTCAAGCTGGCGGCGCAATGTTTCCAGTTTACGAATGGTCTGATCAATATTTAACGGCTCTTGAGCACGTACGTTGGTTGCTTTCTGCAAGTCCTTTAAGAACTTTTTACGCCTGGTTTTGTGGGAATGCAATTCCAATACAAACTTGCCCAATCCCACGGCAGTCAGTCTGTCCTTTACAACATCCAATGCAGCCATCTTTTCTGAAACAAATAGAACTGACTTGCCTTCGGCCAACAGTTCAGCTATCAGGTTTACGATAGTCTGTGACTTACCGGTTCCAGGAGGACCTTCCACAACAAGATTGCGCCCTGCCTTAACGTCCTGGATTGCCGCAATTTGAGAAGAATCGGCATCCAAAACCTGATACATGTTCTGATACTCCAACTGTGAGTCAATATCCTCTTCCCTAAATGCAGCCTGGTCATTTTTGGCAGGATTGAAAATAGCTTGAATCAATTCATTTTTAGTCAAATCAACGTTATCTGCCCATGCATCTGGGTTCAAGTCATTATACATTACAAATTTTGTAAAGCTGAAGAAACCTAAAGCCACATCACTGTTCACTTCCCATCCATCCATACGGCTGACAGCACGCCTTACGCTTGCAATATAATGGTCAATGACTTCACCATACCTTTTGAATTCAAAATTAGGAAGTTCAATGCCCGCTTCCAATAATTTGGCTTTGAGTGAAATGTTTGTCTGAATATCCTCTCCAGTCCATTCAAGGTTGAATGATTCACCAACCTTTTTACGTTCCATTGCAACTGGAATCAACACTAGAGGGGCCTTGTTTTTCTGTCTTGGCTTTGACTTGTCTTTCCATACCAAAAAGCCTATTGCCAAATATAAGATGTTATATCCTTGCTCCTGAAGCATGGTCTTGGCTTGGTTATTGATGTAATATAATCTTTTTTGGAGCTCTTTTGGGGTCAAGTCAGTAGCTAACTTCTTATCCCCTTCGGAAAACTTTGAAAAGTCAAATGGAATATGATCCCAAACTGAAGATTTGTCTTCCTGTTTGTCCTTCTTATTGGCTACAAAATACATTTTATGTTCCTGCAGGACCAATGTCTGAAAAAGGTTTGTAGGGGATTGATTTACTATAGTGATAGTTTTAGCTCTTGATTTGAAGTTAAGAAGCTGGTTTCTTAAAGTTAAGTCCAAAAGCTCCTTACGTAAATTTTTAAATTCCTTTTCGATTATATTATCTGATTTATTTAACATGATGACCCTTTGTAGTGTTTAAAAAGTTAAGAAATACATTATTAATTATAATAATATTAATTAATAAAGTTTTCTAAATAAAGTAAATTTAATTAAAATCTATTAAAAATTAGAAATGAATGTTTATAAAATAGTTTAGAAATAACTTCCAAAAATCATCTATCTGTTTATTTTATAAGGACCAAACTGTCCAATTTTATCACTGGCAACCCTGGAAGCGAAGTTACCTGCATTTTCAGATGATTTCAGCAATAATTTCTGTGAAATGTATGCTGCCATATATGTGTCGCCGCATCCTGTTGTATCAACAACATTATCACACTTTACCGCATCAATCCTGATTTCATCATCTGAAATTATTCTAGAACCTCGAGAGCCATTAGTTATGACTGTCTCATCCACATCAAAGTCCAAACCTATGATGCTTGCTTCTGCCTCATCAAGAAATATTGCATTTGCACCCCTTAAAATATCGCTTAGATTGTCAAAGTCCTCTAATTTGATGGTGAAATTGCCGTTTGCTTCAACATCTGCAACCCTTAGAAAACCTTGAACTGAAATGAAAACAGGAACATTGAAACTCTTCAGATAATCGATTGTTTCAGCTGGAAAGTCATACCTATTTAAGGGATTTATGACGAACCCGTCAATTTTTTCAGGTAAAATACTTTCCAGATCACTTTTCAGAATTGGGATTTCGGCAAAGTTGCTTGACTGCTCCCTGATGTCCAAATCATCCTCAAAAGGATACCTGTTAATGAAATAATGAGTATTCTCTTTTAAAAGCACTTTAACTTTATCTAAATCAGGAAAATCATTGACCATGCTTTCATCAGCACAGTTTACAATAGCCATGTAGTCTTTGTAGAACTCTTCAAAAACGAATGATTGAAAATAGGTTGCCCCGCCGATTTTTTGAGACTGCTTATCCCCAATAACTATTAAATCCTTAGTTACAGGACCAATAACAACTAATGTCATAGAAAGATTTCCCCTAAAGTTTAGATATAACAAATAATTTATTTGAATTACTATAAATCATTTTTTTTAATTCCTGGAAAAATTACTTCAATTTTTGCAAATGCATAATTAAGTTATATTTATATAATTAAAAAAAGTAAATTATAATAAGTGATTTAAAATGGCATTAATCGGAACAACTATATTTTCACATATTCTTCCGGTAATATGTGGATTATTCGCATTTATATTTATCATATCCGGATCTTTAGAAAATAATAAGAGTAAATTAGGAATGGGTATTGCATTATTTGTCTTTGCATGTGTATTCCCTTATTTAATTCTAAGCGTTCTAGTCTAGAAGCTTGACTTCACCTGAATGCAGACTAGTTCCAATCAATACTTTTTTTATACCCAATGACTCCAATTCACCAAGGGAGTCCTTATTCAAACCACCAGCAATTATCAATTTTTCCTTTAAATCCTCAAACTCCTCAAGCAATTTTTTATTGTATCCCTTTTCAGTACCGACACCAGTGATGTCCAAAAGGATTATCTCATTGGGATCAAGCTCCTTTAAGATTTCCTTGAATTCGGATAAGTTCAAGCCCAAATGCTTTGTAAACAGCTCATCGTTTTTAACGTCCACGCTTATGACAATCCTTTCCTTCGGATACTTTTCGAATATCTTTTTCATCTCTTCAATGCTTTCAAGGGTTTCTGTGGGAACAATGATTTTATATGCATAATCCAGGAAAAATTCAAAGGATTCAAAATTCTTAACGCCACCATCATACATCACCGGCAGGATTGTGTTGACCATCTTGACATCCATGATGTTGTGGCCATTGGATTCTATCAGGTCCAAATCGGCAATGTACATCTCATCTGCACCGTTCAATTTCAGTCCCTGCGCAATTTCAACAGGGTCTGCAGATGATGCAAAAACAGTGCTTAGCGGTTGATAAGTGTCCCTCATACCTGATTTGCCGCTTACAGCCTGATGCTGTTTTAAATCTATAACGGGAATTTTTTTAATCATAATAATAGTTAGACAAAACAAGTATTTAATATTTTAAAAAAAAGTTAAGGAGGTGAGGAAAGCGACGTGTTTGGCTTTCCTCGAGTATACTAAAAAATAATGATCAATTTATTGGTAAATAACAGATTAGTTATGAACCTCTATAATTAAGTTATCTTACATAGTATATAAATGTTACTATAATTTAGAAAAATTAAAGTACACTTGAATAAATAATTTTTAGTATTTTTTAAAAAAACTAAAACAAATGCAAAATTCAGCCAAAAAATATCGACAATCATTGAGAAAAAAATAATAACTATAAAACACCACTTTTTAAAAGCTTTAAAATTACTAAAAATAAATAAAATAATCTTGATAAAGTTAATTTTATTAAAAAAGAATAAAAAAAGTTTGAAGTAAATGAAAGAGGGAATTTTATTTAAAAGATAGTATTACGTGTTTGACCTTAATATTGCTAAGCTATTATTGTTACTTCAAACTCTTATATAATAGTAGAATTTTATAATATAAATACTTTTTTATGAAAAAGTATTACTCGTTTAATATAAACATATAATATATGTAATACTCAAAAATTTAAAAAAAAATAATTAAGCTCTAAAGTTCTCATCAATATAAGAATCGAACTTCAAATAAGCTTTATCAATAGCTTTAATCACTTGATCTTGACTAATTTCTGAAAGCTCATCAAACAATACTCCAACATCAACATCAACATCTAACTGATCGTTATCATAGCTGAGAGTAATATCTAAATCCAAATCTTCCAATTCCTTCATGGGAATTGATTTTGAAACTTCACGCTCAAGAATTTCTCCAAAATCATCAGAAATAGTAGCCAAATCATCTTGAGTTAATTGCTTTAATTTTGACATGAAAATCTAAAAAAAGAAAAATGAAAGTATTAAGCCTATTGGCCCATACCATTCATAGCAGCTTGGATAGCGCCTTGCATTTCTTCGAGTTTTTTCATGACTCTTTCTTCTTGGCGAGACATGGTTTGTTTTCTTAACTCGAGAGTTTCTAACTTATCTGCCATTTCAGCTAATGCATCATCATATTCTATTTTAATGAGTAATGTACCAGCTTGTTTGAATACTTCAGTAGAACTGTCTGTTTTTTTGAGTTCATCTAAAGCTTTTTGAGTTTCTTGGATTTGAATTTCAACATTTTGAACTTGCATGCTCACAGCTTGAGCTTGTTGTTGTAACTGTTGAAACTGATTTAATTGTTGTTGAATGTTTTCAGGAATCTCCATATTATCACCTATTTAATAATTATATAAACATTAAGTTGTCAAGTTATTTATTTCTAATGCCAATTTTATCCACTTGATTGCTGAGTTTACAGAAGCCCTAAAAGATGTGGAATCTTCCGCATCAATATCAATCACGATATTTGAATCATCCAAATCAATTGTCATGGATGACCTGAAATCGGGAGCTGTACTGAATTCCAAAAGAATAGAATCATAAACGATTTTAGCTTGACTACTGCTTTCGAATTCAATAACTATATTGCTTTTAACAGATTCAAGAGGGCTTTCATCAATCATTTGAAACCTCTAAAATCTTTTTAACATTAATCTGGAAGTTGATCTTATCTCCAAATTTGTTAATGAAATTAATTTTGGCTACTGAATCATCGCCTTTGGTAATCAAGATAAAGTTTTCTTCCGCATAGTCTACTAAATCCAAGTCTAAAATATCGCTTAAAACATTAAGCTCATCAACTCTAGACACTATTTTCAATTGTGATGGAGCAATGCTCATCTTTTCTGTGCCTTCAGATGCTCCAATAAGAATGCTCAGCAATAGTTCTCCTTTATTAGAATAGAATGATATTCTACTAGGATTGCCTTTTATTTCATTAACAATAGCCAAGTTAAACTCATCCACTTCCAGAGCCTTAAGCAAAAGTTCACGCATGTTCATCTTTCCTCTGTTAACAGAAGTTGAACCTGTTGCATGCGCTAAATTTTTACAGAACTTTCTAGTTTTTTGAGAAGGTTTTCTAGAAGTTGAGATTAACATTTAAATCAAAAATAGTAAAAAAATTTAGTAAAAGCAGATAAAACTATCTTGCTTTTATAATTCTAGTAGTTTCTGGAACATTTTTAAATAAAATCCTATATCTGCATTTAGGACATTTATTTTCCATGTAGCTCTTATGGTCTACTTCTGCTCCACAACGTGGACATCTATACAATGCCTATTCCTCCACTTTAATGTCTCTGATACTACGTGCTGCAGATTTTGCCATAGGGGTTTGAGGAACGTAAGCTCCACCAGTAAATACTGCACCACATTTTCTGCATTTCCAAATTCCAGCAGCTTGTCTTTTTACGTAAGGTCTAGCGCATTTAGGACAAACATGAGCTTTTTTCATGTTTTCTTCAATAATCTTTACAGATCTTTTTGCTTTTCTTCCGTATCTTGCACCGAACCTTCCTGTAATACCCACTTTTTTAGTTCTTGCCATTTATATTCTCTCCGTTAATAATAAAATTTAATAAAATGTAAATAAATTGATTATATAAAAATAATCATAAAATTATCTAATATGATAATATTGAATATACTAATATTTAAAGGTTTCCTTAAAATAGGTAATTTTAAGAAAAAACACTTGCTTTAATATAAAATATAAAATTTTGATGAGAAAAATTCATTTTCCTATAAATCTTTATGCTCCATCTTACTTCCCATCAAAAAATTGATTAATATCCAACTATTCAAGAGTTGGATAATTAGGGCTTTCATTAGTAATTAACAAGTCATGAGGATGGGATTCCTTAATACCGCTACTTGTAATCCTAACGAATTGTGCTTTTTCTTTCATTGCAGCTATATCCTTAGCACCGCAGTATCCCATAGATGATTTTAAACCACCTACTAATTGGAATAATATTTCTGCAATTGTTCCCCTATATGGTACAGCACCTTCAATTCCTTCAGGAACATATTTAGTGTGGTTCATTTTACTTTTTTGACCTTGGAAATATCTGTCTGCTCCACCATCATATTCGCTGGTCATTGCACCCATGGATCCCATTCCACGATACTTTTTGTATTGTTTACCGTTCATTACAACAATATCACCTGGAGCTTCAAGGGAAGCAGCAAGCAAGTTACCTAACATTACTGCATCTGCACCGGCACCAATAGCTTTTGCAACATCTCCTGAGTATCTGATACCACCATCAGCGATAACCGGAATGCCGGAATCTGCTGCAGCATCAGCAACATCAGAAATAGCAGTAAGTTGTGGTACGCCAACACCGGCTACAATACGGGTGGTACACATTGAACCCGGACCGATACCAACTTTAAGTGCATCCACACCCATTGAAATCAAGTCTTCAGCCGCTTCGGCAGTTGCAATATTACCCACACATAATTCCGCATCAATATTGTCTTTAATAGTTTCAGTAAACTTAACCACATTCATATTATGTGCATGAGCACAGTCAATTGAAATAATATCCGCACCTGCTTGGTCAAGTGCCATTGCTCTGTCCAAATCGAATGGACCGCATGCAGCAGCCACTAAAAAGTCTCCATTTTTATCACGTGCTGCATTTGGATATTGAGTTTGGTTTAATATATCTTTAATAGTAATAATTCCAACTAATTTACCATCGTGAACAACAGGAAGCCTTTCAACTTTATTTTCATAAGCAACATTTAACGCTTCTTCAGCGGAAACTCCCTCATCAACAGTAACCACATCGGAAGTCATGATATCTTTAATTGCAGTGGTTGGTTCTGAATTTAAAACAGGTCTGATATCCCTTTTTGAGATAATTCCCATGATTTCATCATTAGAAACCACAGGTAAACCGCTGATAAGTTCATTACGCATTAAAGATTCGGCTTCAGCAACGGTAGAATCTGGGGAAATAGTTATAACATCACGAATTGTTAAATCTTCAGCATTTTTAACTTTCTTAACTTCTTCAACTTGTCTTTCTTGTGATAGGTTTCTGTGAATTACTCCTACACCACCTTGTTGTGCCATTGCCACTGCAAGATCTGCTTCGGTTACAGT
>NZ_JBGUWC010000101.1:0-6348 GCF_045220775.1 Methanobrevibacter sp. | reverse complement strand
AACTTCAGGATAAAGGTTTAGTAATCCCATTTGTTTGAAATCTTCACTGCATAATCCTATAGCTTCCAGTAATTCATGATTATGTTTCACATCCTGAGGTACTAGTTTTAAGCTTTCGATTGTGAAGTGGTCGGCATCCTTGAAGCAGTCAACAATAGCTTCTATCTCAGTTATCTCTGGAATAAAAGGTTGTATTCTTATCCCTACATTGTAACCATTATTTTTTAATTGGTCGAAGAATCTTATACGTTCCTGTATATGAGGTACATTATCTTCCAGGTAACCTACCATATTAGATATGCTTAACTGGAAGCTATGCAAGTCAGGTGTTAATGGTACATCATAAGTATCAGCGGTTTTTGTACTGAATAATATATGCTGTTCATATTCGTTACATATCTCCACTATTTTCCTTGTGTATTGTAAGTGTTTTTCTCTTGGTTGGAAGCAATCGGATTGACCTCCACCGTGTAATGTTATTCTTTGTTTTAGTAATTGTTCTAGGAAATCTTTAGGGTTTATTTCTTTATCATCATAGATTTTACGGAATTTGTTTTTTAACCATTTGATGTTTACTGTGTCTTCTACTTTTGCTCCTATTACTCGGTGGTTGGCGAAGCAGTATTCACAGTTAAATGTGCAGTCTTTGTAGGTGTCTAGTCTTATGGGTAATCCGCAGATTGCGAATTTACTGGACACGTTTAAAGGATAAAACATTATAATCGTCACCTCATTTTTTAAAAATTTTTTTTCTTTGGGTAAAAAAATAAAATAAATGATTATACTAGCTTTGTTTGTCCATTACCAATATAATCCCAGTATCGTTTTTCAATAATCTCGCAGTAATCAGAGCTTAACTCCATCATGAAACATTTACGGTCTGTTTTTTCACAAGCTATTAAAGTCGAACCGCTGCCACCATATAAGTCTAGAATTATATCTCCTGGTTCGGTGAATTCTAGTATTATTTGTTCTAGTAATCCTACTGGTTTTTGTGTGGGATGTACTCTTTCGATTAATTCTTCATTACGGTTTCCTTCACGTAACATTCCGCTCCAGGTGTGATGGTATAAGTAACAAGCTTTGCCTTTAAGATTGGTCCAACATAATTCAACATCACTAAAATTATTTCGTTTAATGTTTAGGTTTGATTTTTTAAACCATACTAACCATTTGGAGTTATTTGGTAGTTCATGGGAGAAGTTATTAGCACCAAATATTATTGATGGTATGTTTAAATCTAATAAATGCTGTGGATTGAAAGGTTTATCATCACCAAGTATGGGTTTATATCTTCTAGGTTCGACAATGCCTCGTGTTCCTACTGTGCCTTGTGCATCTTTAAATCTTGGTGCTGCGGGACTACCTACTGTTCCAGTAATTTTCCCATCATCTGTTTCGGAGTTAATGTCTACAATATTAATCCCATACGGTGGGTCTGTGAGTAATAAGTTAATTTTAGAGTCGCCAATTAATTTAGATACATCTTCTTTACGTGTGGCATCTCCATTTAGTAAGCGATGATTATTTAATTCAAGGACTTCATTAGTTATTGTCATCACCACCTATTTTAACAGCTTTATTTCCAGTATATTCCTCATAGCGATTTAATATTATTTGGCAGTAGTATGGATCTAATTCCATCATATAACATTGTCTGCCAGATTGTTCGCAGTAGATTAATGTGCTACCACCACCACCGAATAAATCCAATATTCGGTTGAAGGTTCCTTTATTTTGGAATTTATTGAAGATAGCTTCGTATAATCGGATTGGTTTTTGTGTTGGATGTACTCTGCCTTTTTTCTCACTTGCTGTTGTGAATTTCCGCACTACGCTTCGTATGTTACTGTAGGCTAGTTCGCAATCTGTCTGGTCTGAAGCACCATTGTTTTTATCCCATACTAGCCAGCCTTCTGCGGAGGGTAATGCCTCGGTGAAATAGTTGGCTCCCCACCAGATATGAGTTATATCAGGATACATTTCCCTTGCAAGTTGGAATGATTTAATAGCTACATCGTTAGTGTCATCGTTTAGGATATCGGTTTTATATCGTTCGGATAGGACGCCGGATTTTGAAACTGCGGACATACCATACGGTGGGTCGGTGAATATCATATCAATTGTTGCACCGTCAACTAATCTTTTGATGTCTTTTTGTTTGGTGCTGTCTCCGCATAGTAAGTAATGGTTGCCTAGGCGATAGTAGTCTCCGTGTTCGACTGTTACTTCTAGGTCTTCTTCAGGTTCGTATTCATCTTCAGTTATCTCGGTTTCGGTTGGTGTTTCTATTGTTTCTAAGTGAATATCTAAATCTTCCAGGTCTAAGCTGTTGAATCCTGTTAGTTCTGTGTCGAAGCCGTTTATTGTTAGTTCTGTGAATATTTCTTCGAGTTTGTCTAGGTCCCATTCCCCACTGATTTGGTTTAATGCTATGTTTAATGCTTTTTCGTAGTCTTCATCGTGGATTGTTAGTTCGGTTTCTGGGAATATCCATCCGATGTCTCCTAGGCGGATGAGATTTAACTCACTATTTTCACCTTTTTGTATGTATTGGTCGAGTAGGACTGTGTATCGTTGGTGTCCTCCTATGATGTGGTTGTTGTTTAGGTTTATTATTATGGGGTCTACGAATCCAAACTCATTAATACTGTTAGCTAGTTTCTCATATTCTGTGTCGGATATTTTCCTTGGATTGTATTCGGCGGGTATTATACTAGTGATTGGTATTGTTTCTAAATCCATTACTCATTTCTCCAATGTTTTTGAGTATTAGCTTAATACCTCACTAGTATCAGCTATTTTCTCTGCTTTTTCTCCAGTATATTTTTCCCATCTGTCGATGATTACTGTAGCATATTTTTCATCTAATTCCATTATATAGCAGCGACGGTTTAATTGTTCACAAGCTATCAATGTACTACCACTGCCCCCGAATAAGTCTAGTACTATGTCGCCTTGCCTTGAACTATTCTCAATAGCTTTGGCAGGTAATGGTATGGGTTTCATTGTCGGATGTAAATCGTTTTTACTGGTTCTTTTTATATCCCATATGTCGAAGTTGCTTCGGTCTCCATAGAAGTTGTGTTCATTGAACCATCCATATACTATAGGTTCGTATCTGCTCATGTAGTCACTGTTGCTTAGGGTATGGTTGCCTTTGTTCCATATGATTAGGGCCTTGTAGTTATTGTTTAAAGTGTCTAGTGCTCTGAAGATATAATCTAGGCCGAGACGGTAGAAGCAGACATAGTAGGCTCCTCGGTTGTAGTGTTGTATGTTCTGGAATAGTTTGAGGATGAATTTGTCGCCATCTTCACGTGACATTTTGTCGTTTTTGATGGCTCCGTGTTTTGCATTAAAGCTTTTGCTTCCATCTGCATGAACGTTTCCTGTGAATCCCATTAGGTAGGGTGGGTCGGTGAATACCATGTCTGCTTTTTCATTGTCGAGTAGTGCTTGGATGTCTTCATCACGGGTGCTGTCTCCGCACATTAGACGGTGTTGGCCTAGTTGGTAGATTTCACCTTTCTGTACTCGGGCTTCAATAGTATCTTCTTCAATGTAGTCATCTTCTTCAGCTTCAATATCAGTTTCATCTAATGTTGTGGATAGCTCGTCTGTGAAGTTAATGTTTAATTCCATTAGCTCATCATCATTGAATCCAGTTAAATCTATGTCGAAACCATTAACTTGTAGGTCTTGAAATACTTCCTCTAATTTATCCAGGTCCCATTCACCACTAATCTTATTCAAAGCTATGTTCAGGGCTTTTTCATTATCCTCATCAGCTATTGTTAGTTCTGTTTCAGTGAATACCCAACCAATATCTCCTAATCGTATCAGATTTAATTCCGCTTGAAACTCCCCATCCAATAGGCACTGGTCGAGGATGGCTTCATAGCGTTGATGTCCTCCTATGATATGATTGTTTTTCAGGTTGATTACAATAGGATCTACCAAACCGAATTCTTGTAGACTGTTTCGTAGTCGTGTTTTATCTTGGTCGGATATGGTTCGTGGATTGTATGGTGCTGGTATGAGGTCTGTTATTTTTATCTTCTCAAAAGACATAAAATATTAGTCCTCCTTGGTGCAGATTATTTCTCTTATCCTGTTTTCTTTTTCCTTGTATGGTTCAAGGGCTTCGTAGTGATTGTTTATTAAATCCCTTATCTTGCGTAGGTCTTCTATTATTGTGGTGTTGTAGGTTCGTAGGGTTTCCATGTCTTTAACATAGTATACCTTGTTTATGCGTATTAGTATAAACCTCATAAATCTTCTTAACTCCCAAAATTTATTTTTTTTGGAAAAGCAATGGAATCCGGATTAAAAATGCTCTTCAATATTTTCCCTAACAGGTGGAGTTAAAAAAATCATATTCCATTGAATAAGTTTAGAAATAATGGATATTTTTTATTCTATCTCTATGATAAATCAATGGAAATCTGTTAAAAAATGGGTTTTTATTATACTATTTTTATGTGTTATCTTCATGTTAAACGGATGTATTAGGGGTTTTGGTTTTATTCTCTTTGGGAGTTGTGATATTTCATTGTATTTCTGTGATATTTTATGTTTTTTATCGAGATATTTTTAAGAATATATCCTCATTCTATAATAGTATATAAAGTTAACTATACTTTTTAGTTGGTAAGAGTCAATAATGAAGGGATACAATAAAAAAAATTATTATAATCGTAGATGAAAAAAAATGACAGACCGAGAATATCCATATACTACTTTTCAAATAAGCAACTTAACAGTCAACAAATGCACAGACTGCCGAAACCAAACCTGCACAATACTATACGACCAACACCACGACCTACACTTCAGCCACACCTGCGGCAAAGTAATAATGCAATCAGGACACTACCACATCGAATACACAACCAACCCCTACTACTGGGAAAACGAATACCAACGAAGACGAGAAATACAAGAACTCAAAACAATACTACACCAACTCAAAGAACTAAAAAAGAAACACCTAGAAATCAACATCAAAGAAATGACAATAACCATCCACGACCCCTTAACTGAAGATGACACCTACCTAATCGAAAGAAGCTGCCGATACACCAGCTTCAAATTAACTGAACATAATGAGTATTACATAATACAAAAAGAAGAAACAACAGGAGCAAAAAGAAAATGACAGACATAAAACCAACCAAAGAAGAAATAGACTTACTAAAATACAGTGTAGACTTATTAATCCACGAACAACTAGGCGAAGAACACGCACTACTCGACCTAATCTACGAAAGACAACAAAACAAGAAAAACATCACAATAACCGTAGAACTCAACACAGAACTATTAATAGAACCAAATGATGACATATCCAAATACGGCCACCACATAATAGTCAAAAACAATAAGGAAACCAAATACCTAATCAACACCCACAAAATAATCTACATAAAATAAAAATCATCATCTAAAATTGGAGGCTTAAACAATATGACTGAAACAGCACTCGAAACAATCAAAATAACAGACATCACACCCGCAAGATACAACCCAAGAAAAATATCAGATGAAGACTATAAAAAACTATCCAATAGTATAGCAGAATACGGTCTTGTGGATCCAATCATAATAAACTTACAAAACATGCATATAATTGGTGGTCACCAGAGGTATGATGTGCTTCTAGAAAAATACATCTCTGGAGATGAAACATACGCTGAATTACAATTAATCCGCAGAGGAGATATTGGATGGATTTTCTTAGATGAGGAGCTCACCGTGAAAGATTTGAATCATGAAAAATCATTAAACATAACCTTAAACAAAGTACAAGGAGAATGGAATCTCGAGAAATTAGAAGAGGTTTTCCAAGATATTAGCACAGAGGGAATCCCATTAGAATTAACTGGATTCGATGAAAAGGAAATCAAAGATATGTTTAAAGACATTGATTTGAGTAGCTTCGATGATGGCTTAGATGAATCACTAAGTGATGAAGAACCTAAAGAAATAAGCAACAGCAGAAACCGTAAAGAAATCACTTGTCCTTCCTGCGGACATGTCTTTTTCGAGACAGATTATCTAGATGATGATATTTAAATAATATTTTCATCAAACATAACTAATATGACAACATTAAAAATAGGTAACTTAAAAAAATTAATTGAACACATCCCAGATGATTATGATGTCTCTTACAAAACTGAAACCTCAACAAAACTATTAAGCAATACTGTTGAGATTGATTTAGACAATAAGGAATTAATACTTAAATAATAGAAATTACATAAATCATTATTGGTAGAGTGAATCAAATAATACTACTAGGGGAAGAAGACTATAATGTTTTCTTCCCCTTTTTTTTATTTT
>NZ_JBGUWC010000100.1:0-36147 GCF_045220775.1 Methanobrevibacter sp. | reverse complement strand
ATTGGTTCAAATAACGAACAATTTTAAATAGTGTTATATGTCAAATATCTTTTCATGGAAGAAAATAAAAAACAATTATTATATCTGGCGCTTATATTTCTAACTGTTCTAGATGTGTTATTAATGGCATATATATTAATTCATCCAAGTTATTTGTCATTAAAGTATACTGTTTATGTCTTTGATTTAATTGTGTGTGTCCTGCTTTGGATAGAATTCATTTATAGCTATTTGCATGCCAGTAATAAAAAAGAGTACTTAAAACATAATTCAATAAGTATTCTAGGAATGCTTCCGATTGATTTTATATTTTTCAGAGCATTACGATTAATAAAACTAATTCAATTAATTAAATTATTTGCTTTAGCTCGCGAAACCGAAGGAAAAATCTCCAAATTTTTAAAACAAACTTATCTGGATAAAATAATTATTTACATGGTTATTTTTGTTTTTTCCATAACTGTTTTGATTCACATTGTTGATTCCAATGTCAATGATATTTTAACCGCTTTGTGGTATACTGTTGTTTCCATGACCAGCACTGGTTATGGGGATGTTATTCCAGCTACTAATTTAGGAAAGCTTATTGGAATGCTTGCAATGGTCGGTGGAATTCTAATTTTTGCTTCAATTACAGCAGTAATATCTTCACTCTACATGTCTAGAATTAGTAAGGATAACCAGGATGAGTTAAAGTCAAAAATTGATGAGTTAAATTCCGAAATCGAAAAATTAAATAAAAAGATTGATGAGCTTTAAATATTTTAATTAAAAAACCATACAGTTTATTTTTTATTTTTAAATCTAATTGAACTTCTGATGTCACTTTCAACATTATTTATGGCTCCGTTTTTTTATATCACTGGCAAAAGATTTGTCGGTTTGAACGTCAGTGAACTTCTTGAGAGTACATCTTGAACTAAAACGATTGAAAAAAGAAGTGATGAAAAAATAATACAGAAAATGACACATATTATGAACAAAAATCAACATATTTATATCATTTCTAAATTAAACATATATTTGGTGTAGGATAATGGCTAATCAAAATCAATGGAATTCACGAATTGCTTTTCTTTTATCAATGATTGGGGCGGCTGTTGGATTGGGCAACATTTGGCGCTACAGCTATGTAGTTTATTCCAATGGTGGAGGAACTTTCTTTATACCCTATCTAATTGCAATTCTAATTATGGGCATTCCATTTCTTATATTGGAATATGGTATCGGATTTAGGCATAAGGATTCATTTTCCAATATTCTGAAGGGCATTCATCCTAAATTGGAGTACGTGTCCTGGGCATTAGTTTTGATTATTTATTTTGTTCTAATCTATTATTTGGTTATAGTAAGTTGGGATTTGGTATATTTGGGTTCCAGTTTTAATTTCAACTGGGGAACTGATTCCGCACTTTATTTTGTAAATAATGTTGGTGGAAGCTCAAATCTATCCAATATGACAAGTTTCATAATTCCAACAACCATTTCAATGTTGATAGTATGGATCTTTGTTTGGTATATCTCCCATAAGGATTTGAATGAAGGAATAGGCAAAGCCTCAAAGATTTTAATCCCCCTTCTTTTTGGCATAATGGCTGTTATCATTGTTTTCGCATTAACACTTCCTGGCGCCGGCATAGGCATAAGTGCATTATTGAATCCCAATTGGCAAATGCTTTTGAATGTGAATATCTGGCTGGCGGCTTTTTCACAAATCATTTTCTCGTTAAGCATGGGCGAGTCAATTTCACTGACATATGCCAGCTATTTGCCTGAAGGATCAAAATTAACCGACAATGTTCTGATTGTGGTTTTTGCAAATTGTGCATTTGAAGTATGTACTGCCTTCGGAATATTTTCCATCCTCGGGTATATGTCTTATACTTCCGGAACACCAATCGTCGAATTGGTAAGTGAAGGTACTGGACTGGTATTTGTTGTTTTTCCAATGATATTTAATATTATGGGTCCTATTGGTCGCATAATTGCTCCATTACTGTTTATAGCAATATTATTCGCTGGAATAACTTCTGCCGTTGCGGTATTTGAACCAATGATAAATTCAACAGTCCATAAACTCAATTGGTCTCGTAAAAAAACAGTAACCATATTGTCAATAGTTGGATGCATACTCTCATTACTATTCACAACAGGAATCAGCAGTTATCTTGTCGGCATTGTCGACAGTTTCGTTACAGAATTTTGCATTCTTCTTTTAATAGCAATTCAATCTATACTATTCACATGGTTCTATGACATTGAAGGAGTCATTCCAGTATTGAATGAAAATGATAGGGTTAAAGTTGGAAAGACCTGGGTATTTGTCCTTAAATATGTATTGCCTATATTTTTGTTCTTCATGTGGGGCACTGGAGTATATAATCTGCTCTTAAATGCAACTAATTTTGAATTGATTATTTATGGCATAATCACTGTTGCCGTTCTAATATTGAGTTATGTTTTTACAAACATCAATGAAAAAAGCCATTGAATATTCTAAAATAATCAAGGAATTACTGTAACATTTCCTTCATAGGTGCATCCCTGATATTTGCCGTTGCCTGCAAAAGTAAAGTCCCCATAATAGTTATCATCACCCGCATCAGGCAAGTATTCTGCATTTTCAATCGTGAATTCACCGTTTTCATCCGTAACAACATCAACAATGGTTCCCATTTCATAGCCCGGCTTGTGGAATGTTATTGTCTGATTTGCAACACCGTAACTATAGGCATCGAGCAACAATCCTGAAAATGAATCGTTTTCATGAACTTCGGTTTCATTGATAATCATGAAAGTGGCTACATCATTGTTAAACTGAAACCAGAATACTCCAAAGCATATCGCCAAAGCAACCAATAAAATAATTAAATAATAACTTTGCCTTTCCATCCAATCACCTTTGATAGTATATTGGAAAAGACATAAAATAAAATTTACTGAATTTCAAGAATAGCTTCCCGGACCTTATCAGCAGCAATCTGTTTTTTAGCAGGAAAAGCAGCAATCTTTACCTTAAGATGAATTGCATCGCCCTTATCCAAAATGGTCCATTTCTCATCCAGAGCGTCAGCTTTGTCAAATCTTAAAAACCAGTTACCCTTTTCATCGATTTTACGCTCTAAATCATCATTAAGTTTATCTAAGTCCACACTTTCTAGAAGTGTATTAAAAAAAGTCTTTGTGTATCTTTTTTTAGATACTGTGCCTGATAGAATTATTATTTTATCTTCAAGCAATCCTTCGGCCTCTTCTGCTTCGATTTCGGCTTCAGGGAGAATATTCAAAATAGCTTCGGAAATCTCATCGACGCTTTCATTTTCATAAACGAAAGCCCTGAATTTGATATTATGAATCATTTAAATCAAAAAAAGAAAAAAATTAAAAGAAGAATTATATTTTTCTTCTTCTAGCTTGTTCTGATCCTTTTCCTTTAGATTTGATTCCACGTCCTTTGTTACCAGCACTGGTCAAGCCTCTTAAAGCTCTGTTAGTGTGTTTTTTGGAGCAGATCCAATTGATTTTCTTATCGTTAATGATAGAAGGACTGTTAGGATCAACTAAAATTACTTCGTAATATTTATATTTTCCGTCAGACCATACCCAGTAGGAGTTTAACACTTCTAAGTTAGGGTATTTTTTGCCTACACGCTCTTCAGCAATTCTTTGAATGGATTTTGCTTGGGTAATTTTGTTTACACCCATTCTTTTAGGTTTACGACCGTTGAAGCGACGGGTTTTCCTTCTTCCACCACGTCTTACTCTGGTTCTTACTAATACGAAACCTTTTTTAGCTCTGTAACCTAAACTTCTAGCTCTATCAAGCCTGGTTGGCCTGTCAATTCTTTGAACTGCCTTTTGTCTTCTCCATTTAGGAGTTCTTTGCCACATGAGTTCACGTACATAAGACTCATCTGGGTTTTTCCATGCGTCTCTAATATATTTATACATAAATAACACCTTTTGTTCAGCCACGAGGGCCACATCCATATGGGAACTTATCCCAAAAAAAGTATTTTAGCACTGCTAAAAAATAACAGTAATAAAATATTTTATTTTGTTTATTTATAAATCTATCGCTAAAATAAGAAAAAATAACTAAATGAATATTTTCACACAAATATATAAGTTTCTTTAAATATATTAACTATTATGAAAATGCCTGAAGAACTTGATTCTAAATTGCTCGCCCCTTGCGGAATCAATTGCATAAGTTGCGAAAAATACCAAAACCCATGTGCCGGATGCCTTATAAGTGATGACGGCAAAAGCAAGGCCAGCTTGAAATGTAAGATTAAAACATGTTTCGATTCCAAAAATTTCAGCTATTGCGGGCGATGCAGTGAGTTTCCATGCCCATTAATAAAAAAGCATTCCAAAAAATATGTAAAAAGGCATGGCCTGAACACACTTGAAAGCGCCAAAAGAATTAAGACTACTGGCATCGGCCGCATGATGAGCGCTGATCGTGAGATGTGGTTATGTCCAAACTGTGGAGGGGTTGTGAAATTCCAAACCAAAGCCTGCAGCGAGTGCGGATTTAAAGTTGATTAAATTAAAAATTTGATTAATAATTTCAATAATTACAACATTAACTATCGATTTAAAAGAAAGCATTGATAATTTAAAAGGACTTATTTTGAAAAGCAGCTTTAAAAAATAATGTAATCTACATGAAAAAATAAAAAAAGAACAAATATGTTAAAAACATGGTTAAAATAAAACCAACTCGGTTGCTAAACAAACAATGAATTTTGACATCAAACATTTTCCTTGCCTCATTAGCAATCGTATTCTAATTATTATGAATAAGTTATAAAAAAGAACAAAAAAGAGTAAATAGCCAAGCTATTTACCTTAATTCTATTTTTTCAATTTTTTATTTAAGTCACGGGCGACCAAATAATAATAAATATAAAAACCGAACCATGAAATTGCCGCAAACACACAAGCTATTACAATCCAGGTTATTATTGGTCCGATTCCCAAATCAATCGGCATCCAGTGTAGATAAACGGCAACTGCAAACAGCACTCCCAATCCAATAACCATCTGGAATAGCACTTGAAGTGGAAATGCAATGTCGTCCCTATCATAAATCAATCCGCTTAAAGAAAAGGCCCAACCTACAACAATTGATCCAAAAAATGCATTAATTATGTCAGTTCCACTAAAACTAACATTTTGAGGACCGTACTGAAAGGAACCTAAAACCATGACAAGCATGACAATGAAACACCCAACAAAAGCGCCCATAGATAATCTTTCAATTAAATTTATCTTCATTTTATCACCTATAAATCCAAAGCATTTTTAAAATCAGGCAAATATTTTCTTGAGATATTGTCCTTCAAACCATTTCTAAGTTGTATAAACATCATTCCCTTAAGTGATGGAGCAACACGCTCAATTTTTTTCAAGTTTACAATAGTGGTCTTTGAAATTCTTACAAACTCCGAACTTAAAGTTCCCTCAACTTGATATAAAGGTTTTTTAATCAGATACTCGGTATTTTCAGTATATACCTTTACCTGTTTATCCTCAACTCTAAACATGTAAATCTCACTAAGCTCCAAAAGTGCAATATCTGATCCTTTCTTCACTGCCAACATGTCACTTGAATCATCACTTTCCAAAATTGACATTGCCTTTGTAATGTTGTCGGTCAATTCGTTGGTGTGAATGTCAACGTGAGGTTCTTCAATATCTCTTGAAACAAATAAATTTACTTTCATGATTTATTTCCTTAATTTTTCCATTTCTTCTTGTATTTTGCGTTCCCTATATGACTCAGTTTCAAACTTATCAGCAAATACGAATGCTTTTAAGAAGTCAACGAAAACACCAATTCCCCAGAAGAATACTGGGAATAACACCCACCAGAATTCTGGTGTGAATAACCAGTTGATAACTGCCAAAAATGCATTGACAATTACATATATCTTAAAATTTTTAAAGAATTTGATTTTATTATCTGCTCTTTGCTCTGCTAAAGCTCTTATACTATCACTCATCTAATCACTCATCCTTGAAATTTCTTTATTGATCATATCTTCTCTATAATTAGGATTTACAATGTCTTTAAAAGGATATGCTTTAAAAAAATCATCGATTACATCTATTCCCCAGAAAAACATTACAAATAACAGTAACCAAAAGCTTTGCAAGAATACAAAACAAATAATTGCTATTATTACATTTACAATCAAATATTTATATAGATTTTCTTGAAATTTTATTTTTGCATCAACTCTTCTTTCAGCTTCTTGTCTTAAATTCATTGTATCACCATTCGATATTACTACTTAGTAAAGTAATATATAAATGACTATTTGGCGATGTGTTTGAGATGCAAAAATCAGCGCCTAAAATGCAAAAAATTGTTATTAAAAATAAAAAAAAATTGAGTAGCTTATAATACAGCTACTAAATAATATAGAATTGCAGTTATTGCAGGAACTGTCAAGTTGTCAATTCCACCATAACTTAAAGCTTCACAAACTGTTGCAACGGCTGAAATAACAATTATATATACTATATTGAACTCAGGCATTGTACAGCCAATTGAAGCGAAAACCATCCATACAAATACGCTCATTACAGTTGTAATGACAAACATTGTAAGTGATCCTTCAACGGATTTTTGACCGCCGAATACAGTGTATTTGAGTTTTCCGAACTTTTGACCGATTAAAGCTGCAAAACCGTCACCGTATACCATAGGCACAATAGCTAGCGCAACAATCCAAATGTAGAATTTGAGGTCGCCTGCTGGAGCGATAATTGCAAATACTGCAATCAATATTGTCCAAATCAACGCATAGAAGAACAGCCCTAATGCATGACCAGATTCTGTTACGCTGTTTTTGATTGTAATCGGTGAGTATTCAGTCAAGAAGAACAATGCAATTGTAATCGGAAGTGTTAAAAACCAAACCATAACCCACGGATCTGAGAAAAATGGCATGGCAAATATCATGTTACCTACCATAATATGCAGGAATTTGCGTGAAACTTCAGGCCTTGTCTTTAAAACCAATTCAGCTACAACGAAAATGATGGCTACATAAATATACACTACAATTAATGCAAGGATGTCTGAGAATATCATTATTTATCATACTCCCCATATTCACATCCGGCATTTTCAATTTTAACATGATCAATTAGGGTTCCGTCTTTTTTGTATAGTTTTATTTCACCCCAACCGTTTCCACCATTCCATAATCGGTTGTGTCTTTTTTGACCGTCAGGAGCTTCATAGTTGATTAGCAGCATCTCATCACGTTTGCAGTATAAGACCAGTTCCATACGTGAGTTCTTATTGCTTGCATTAACTCTCCAAGTGTGAACTTCATCCCCTTCTTCAAAGTCAAAGTCGATTTTTACGAGGTTCCAGAATCTTGCAAAGTTATATTCATACATTGTACCTTCATAGTAAAAACCAATTAACAGTTTACGAGGAATGGAAATACCGAATGCCTTAGGCTTTCCACCACCGGCTTCAAATGCGGAGTTATTTAATTTTTTGCCTGTTTTAAGACTTGTCAGGTTGCATGATGAAATCCAAAGCCATGGTGATGTAAAGTCACCACCCCAGTTTTTATCGGCATATCCATATGATTTTTCAGGAATTACTTCATATTCTTCACCATCTAACCAGATGGTACCACTATATTGAGTTTTAATTCCTTCAGCATGCCAGAACATTTCAAAGGAGTTTAGTTTTCTAAATAAGGAATTAGCACCATAACCTACATTAAAAGCGATTTGTTTATCAATGTCTAAATCCCACATCATCTCTCCTGCATCACACATGTATTCAGGATGTTCTTGAGCTTCTTCTTCACTTACTCTTGAAAAACCACTCATGTGGGTTTCTGTTAGACTACAATCTCCAACTTGAATGTTTAACTCATCATCAGGGCAATCGAAATATTTCATTGAGTAAAAATTGTGGATTTGTTTTGGGTTTTTACCCCAAGTCCCTGCTTTAATCATGCAGTATGATGGTTTTTTACCTGCTTTTTTGTTTTCAGGCAATTGTCCAAGTGTTGGTTCTTCTTCAGCTAATGCCGGATTACACACAAAATATTCAATGAAAAAAGGTCTAGGTTCGCCAGTTTTCTTGTTATATGCTGTTAAAGAATGCCACCACCAATCATAACCCTTTTTGGCAAGTGGACCTTTGAGCATAAAATAATCTCTCTTCAAATCACTTTTATTCATACACAAATCCTCCAAAGGTAAGATAATATTATATTTATTTAAAATGTATTTAAATAATTTATTATAAAAATAGGAAAAAACTGATGAATTTTACATTTTAGATTTCATTTCACGAATATATTTGATAATAAAACATTGATATGCATTTAATTTCCCAATTCATTCATACTCATCGATGCAGTAAAGGTCATATCCGCAATTGGGACAGTACTCCTCACCGTCATCAACTTCAAATCCGCATACTGGACAAATCATATTACACCTCAAAGATTAATCAGTATTAGGCCAACCATACAAACAAAGATGCCTAAAATCTGGCGTATTGAAACATTTTCTTTGTATAAGAAATATCCGACAAGAACCAAAACACATGCAAGGCCGATATTCGCAACTACGCTGGCATTGCTTATCTGCCAGCCTGCACGGTAAACGAAGACGTAACCCACTTCCAAGCCTACAATGGCCAATGCCAAAATGATGGATGTCCAATTGACCTTTGATATTTCGGCACCAACATTAGCCGGACCGACAGCAAATGCAAAAATGATTGCTGAAATTATTGCCGCCACAAAATAAGTAACCATCAATGCTCCAAAAGGATTGACATCCGAAGGCATAGATTTCATGCAAACGTTATAGAAGGTATTTGCAAGAATAACAATTAATATTGGCCATACCAGATTCCAATTCAAAAATAATCACCAAAAAAAGAAATAGAGTGAAGTTTAGACTTCACTATTTTGTACCATATACTCTGTCACCTGCATCTCCAAGACCCGGCAAGATATATGCGTTTTCGTTCAATTCCCTGTCGACAACGGCACAGAAAATCTGAACGTCAGGGTGGTCGTCTTCAATGCATTTGATTCCTTGTGGAGCTGCTACAATACATAACAACTTGATTTTAGTTACTCCATCTGCTTTAAGCTTGGATATTGTTGCGGATGCGCTTCCACCGGTTGCAAGCATAGGATCAACTACTAAGACTTCCCTATTTGCAATTCCGTCAGGCATCTTATAGTAATATTCAACCGGTTCGAAGGTTTCTTCGTTTCTGTAAAGCCCGATATGTCCTATTTTTGCATTAGGAAAAACGTTTAGTATTCCATCGACCATACCCATTCCTGCTCTCAAAATGGGAACAATAGCATAGCTGTCTTCATCTATCATGCCTGTTTCCATCTTTTCGAGTGGAGTTTCTATAGTTGTTTTTTCAAGTTTTGCATCCCTCATAGCTTCATACATCAAGATTGTAGAGATTTCAGTGACCAATTCCCTAAACTCTTTGGTTCCGGTATTGATATCTCTTAAGATTGCAAGCTTATGAGTAATTAATGGATGATTTAATACGAACTCATTCATGGTTTTCCTCCGGTACTAATAAGTTTAACAATACGCCAACAATTGCTGCAAGGGACATTCCGGAAATGGAAATGGATAAGTCGCCGGATACGAATGACAATGCAGCACCACCTAAACCTAAAACAAGCATAGTTGCAGCTACAACAACGTTTTTGGTGTTGGTAAAGTCAACTTGGTTGTGGATTAAGATTTTAAGACCGTTTACACAGATGAAACCGTATAACAATACTGAAATACCACCTAAAACAGGTTGAGGAATAGCTGTTAATAATGCAGTCAAGTGACCTGAAAATGCAAATATGATAGCAATAACCGCTGCAAGACCGATTACATAAGTAGAAGCAACACGAGTCATACCGACAACAGATGTGTTTTCACCGTAAGTGGTGTTTGCAGGACCTCCCAAGAATGCTGCTAGGAAAGTTGCAAGACCGTCACCGAGCAAGGTTCTTTGAAGACCAGGATCCTCGATTAAGTCACGACCGATAATCTCACTTAATACTTTGTGGTCTCCAACGTGTTCTACCATTGTTACAAGGGCAATCGGAACTATTGTCAGGACAGCTGCAAAGTTCAAGTCATAATTCATGAACGGCAAGTAGAATTTAGGGATTTCAATTACATTAGCATGCAATGCTGGTGTGAAATCAACCATACCAAGTAATGCTGCTACAACGTAACCTGCAACAATACCTATTAAAAATGGAATGACCTGTCTGATTCCTTTTCCACGAACAGCAACTAATGCAGTGACTATAAATGAAACAAAAGCAACAAATAAATTATTCCATGGAACAGAAGTTAGATCCAAACCGATTTCTTGAATAGCTGTTGGGGCGAGAGACAACCCGATTACCATAATCATTGGTCCCACTACAACAGGAGGCAGCAATTTGTTGATCCAACCAGGACCAGTGACACGAATAATAAATGAGATTACTACATAAACAAGACCTACAATCATTAAAGCTGTAAATACACTTCCAGTACCCCCAATTGCATAACCTGCAATCATAGGAGCAATGAACGCAAATGAACTTCCCAGATATACTGGGCTTCTATTACGGGTACAGATCAAATAAATCAATGTACCTAAACCAGATGCAACCAATGCTACGGGGATTGATAAAATATCCGCACCGGCAGTAGTGTTTACAACAATAGGAACTAAAATGGTAGCTCCAAACATTGCACATACATGCTGAATAGCAAGCAAAACCCACCTGACTGGTGTTGGCTTATCACCAGTGCCCAGTAGCATATTGGTAATTTGTGTAATTTCTTCCACCATATATATCACAAAATTTTCCTATATTTCTCATAAATTGATTAATTATTTTAAAAAATTCTATTGAATGTTTTAATAATTAAAGTAAAAATATCTAAAATCTGTAAATCAAATTTCAGATATCGTTTTAACAATTTCTGATTATTAATATATATCTGAATAAAAGTATAAAATATTTACTTATCGTGAAAAATTGATAGAAAAAAATAAAAAAAAGTGGGAAAAAATTCCCTTTAATATTTAAGCTTCTGCAGGTTTTCCTTTCTCAGCCCATTTTACAGTCATTGTTGTAAATGGTTGAGCAATTACAGTCCAAATCAAACTTAAGAACCAATGTGAGAATATCATGATTAAAATCTCAATAGGAGAATATACTCCAACGAATGCAAGACCGATAAATACAAAGTTATCGATCAATTGACTTAAAGCAATTACTCCAAAGTTTAAAACTGATGAGTATTCTCTTCCTTTGTTAACAATAACAGTCATTCTTGCATTTGCAAAGTTACCGATTAAGTAACTGATATAAGATGCTACAAGAATTCTTGGAGTTTGGGTGAATACAAATGCTAAGCTTGAATCTCCGGTAAAGAAATCTGGAGAAGGTAAGAATAGTATTAAGGTTGTCATGAAAACAAACAACACATCAACAGCAATACCTAAAAACAGGGTTCTGCGTGCTGTTCTCTCACCATAGACATCTGCAATTACGTTTGTTAAAATGTATACTAATGGATAGATTAAAACCCCAGCGGGAGTTTCCATTCCTAAAAATCCAATGTTAATAATCTTAACAGTAATTAAGTTTGCGATTGTAAATGCCATACAGAAAAATGCAGTAATTATTACACGTTTTTCAGTAAAGTCAAAATTTAAATCCATACACAGTTATATTAAGTTTTAAAGTATTTAAAAGTAATTATAAAGCTTATTTGATAAAAATAAAATAGAAATGATTAAAAATTAAATTCATCTTGTTTTTTTGAATGTTTTCACCAGCAATACTAACTTATTCCCATTCTCTGATTGGTATTATGTCCCGCCCAATTGGTGCCCATGCTATTGTAAAAACAATTTACACTATCTTTAGTCGAATTATCCAAATTATAGTTAAGCCTGACAATTACGCTTTCTTCCCATTTGGAAAACTTATTTTTCATATAACTTACTTTAATCCACTTGCTCGGAATATTATCGTAACTTCCATAAGAATTGCTTACCAATACTTTTTTTCCATCCTTACTGATATCCAGAATAGCAACATAATGTCTAGGAGCATGGAAAATTAAAGCACACCCTCCATTTTTAAGTTGATTTAAAGCATCATCAAATGAATCCTTATAGAAATAACTGCAATTGAAACCTGTTTTCTCCAAACCACTTATTATCCAATGGCATTTTGTTCCATCTTTTGAATTTGTACCCATTTTCTTTGCCAAATACTTTTCACAATAATAATTTCTTAAGACTTGAGTACAGACACTAGCTGATGTTGGCCCGCAAGTATACGATGTTGATTGCACATCCCTTACTTCCGGATAGGTATATGATTTGCCCTTTAGAGAAACTTTAATCACACCTGGCCAATAATTATGCTTATTTTTGTGAACGAGTTTGGAATTGATTGCCCTTTCAATGACATTCCATTTTACCCTTTTTATGATGTGATTTGTATTGGGATGATTTTTTGTTTTGAAAAATGTATATTTTGATAATTTCCCATTTAAAAATAAACAGTAGCTATCCCTTTGTATAACCTCTTTGTATTGTGCTCTTGTTAATGTATATGTGGCACTATCGTCGCCCATTACATAATTTCCAGGCATCAAGTCAATATCCGGAACACCATTCTTCATTGAAATATTCTCTTTTAGAGGATTTTTTACATTTCCTTCAACACATTTGATTTTCTTGAATGCTTTAAATTTCCCAAATTTAACTTTCACAGTATAAGTTTTTGAAGCCATTTTCGGTTTGAAAACAATAATCCCCTCAGAACTAGTCTTTTTAGTAAATTTTGTACTGCCTACAGTAATAGTGATTGTTTTTTTAGAGATTGAAGACTTTGTCGGACCCTTTAGATAAATTCTTAGGTATCCGTTTGTAAGCAATTTGGAATTTCCAATTTTTAATGACCTTGCTTGGGTTACATGAAACTTTAAGTTTTTTGAAGATGCCTTGAATTGATTATTAGCTTTAAATTTGGTTTTTATCAAATATGTCCCCGGATTGGTCTTTATTTTAAGCGCTATCCGACCATTTTTATTGGTTTTTCTAGTTATGGTTTTTCCTTTATATTTCACTATTATCTTTTTGGCGGAAACCGGATTGAAGTTTTGGTCTGTCAGATAGAAATACAAATATCCTCCTCGAACAACAAAGTTTGTATAACAAGTGATCTTTGTAGATGATTTAGAAACTTTTAAATTGACATTTTTAATGACTGGCTCATAATCATCATCACCATCAAAGGAAATTGTTATTTTATGCGTTTTGGCACTCAAGTCAATGTTAAAATTAGCGGCACCTTGTGAATTAGTGAATGCAGAGTATTTCTTAGCGCCGATTGAAGCCACCAGTTTTTTTGATTCGAGTGGACTTCCGGATGAATTTTTCAAATAAACAACCAACGTATCCCTACTTTTTACATTTGTTGATTTGACTGTGATTTTAGGTGTCGATTTAACAATTTCTGTCTCGTTAGCCGTTTGATTGATTTGATTGTCATCCTCTGAAATATCATTTTGATTCAAATCAGATGAGATTTCATCAGAAGTATCATTAACCGCACAGATATCTGTTAAATTGACATCCTCGGCTGAAACAACAGCAATGTTTAAAAATAAAAGCAATATTATTGATACAAAAATTATTGTTCTTAACCTCATAAATTCACCATTAACTAGATAACACTTTTATCAAATATCAATTAAATAGTTAATGAAAAATAATATATTCTAAAAAAAGGAATGTGAGAAAAAATGAATTTTTTCTCATGAGCCGAAGAATCTGTTTATACAAAAAACTATTTTCTTGCTCTTCCAACTCTGCGGGCGACTACCAATTCCCCAACAGATATCAAGCCTGCAAAGAATTTTTCTAATCCGCCAGTAGCCCAGATTGCTTCACCGAAAGTTGAATTAGTGATATTGGCTTCGTATTCTTCGGCAGTGATTTTTTGACCGGTGGTTTTTGTAGATACTAATGCGGAAGCATCCATCAGTTCTTCCCATGTAACTCCATTAAGTTGGTTTTGCATTGCCTTATATAATTTTTCAACTTTAATATCATAAAGTTCGGATAACAATTCCACAATATCGCATGCGCGAACCATACCAATGACCTGATTATCCTCGTTTACAACCGGTACGGTAACAAACTTGTTGTTGGCTGTCAGGATTACGGCCTTTCTTGCAGGATCGTTTTCATTAACGGTTGCAACTTCTTCATAACCGCTCATGATTTCAGAAATCTTTTCATTACCTTCCCTTAATCCTTTTGTAATGTCGAATGAAGTTATCCAACCGACCAATTGTTTCTTATCGTTTACAACAGGACAAGTAAAACGCCTAATTTCTTCCATTACTTTTGAAACTTCAACTACACTGTCATCACAGTTCAAGTATACAAAGTCTTTATCCATTAATTCTTTTGCTCTCATAAACAGACCTCCTTTTATTCCATGCCAATCCTCTTTAAAGCTCCGACCGGACAATGATGAGTACATTGAGTACATCTAATGCATTTATCATTGTCTAAAACAACTCTACCTTCGACTAACTCTACAGCACCAGTTGGACAATTCTCTTCACATAAATAACAATTGACGCATGCGTCATGATTTACATCAATGATTCTGCTGTGAATAATAGGTCCGATATACCTATCCAATTCAACCGCATTATCATTTAAAGAGATTTGAACGCAGGCACCACAACCAATGCACATTTTCTCGTTGATATATGGATATAGTTCATCATCAATCAAATCAATACCCAAATCAATATCCCTATCTCCGAAGAACTCTTTGAATTCAAGTGTGAATGCATTAGTCGGACATAAGTTTGCGCAGTCAGCCCAATTATTATCATCTGAATAATCAATCGAAATACTATTCATACGAACTACCCTGTGAGGAGAACTAACATTAGATAACTTATATTCAATTACCTCACGTTCATCTTCCCCATCATAAATAACTGAATTATCAATTAATTTAATTGCAGAAACCGGACAAGTTTGGACACATATTTCGCATTTGACACATTTATCAGTTATTTTAGCTATTCTAAAAATATTAGCTGGTTCGATTGCATTAACTGGACACTCGCCAACACATGTATTACATCTTACACATTTAGGCGCTATAGCAATAATTTCTTCTTCAGCACTAAAATTATCCAGTTCAAATTGGAAATCATCGCTATCATCATCTAATTCAACAGATTTTAAAAGAACTTCCCTTTCCAAATCCTTCATCTGTTTTATAAAAGATACATTCATTTTAATACCAACTAAATTATTTTTTTTCTTAATTAAATTTTTGTTTTTTTTATTATTAAATTAATTTGATTAAATAAACTCCATTAAATCCTTCAGGGAAGGGAATTTATCCATTCCAAATCCTTCTATTGATTTGCTGGCCACCCAATTTCCGATTTTGCATGATTTTTCCAAATCATATCCTTGTAAAAAGGAATACAAAAATCCGCTGTTAAAGCTATCTCCAGCTCCGGTAGTATCAACAACATCACATTCAAAAGATTCTACAAAACACTCTTGAGAGTTATCCATTGCATATACTCCTTTTGAACCTTGCTTTACAACAACAGTTTCGATACCATAATCAAGTAAACCAATAACCAAATCCTTTAGAGGAGTTTCATTATTATTACATAATAATCTTAATTCTGATTCGTTAATGAGCAATATATTGGTCCTTTTGAGAATTGGTTCCAACTCATCAAATCCTTTTTGAACATATAACATTCCAGGATCAAAACTCAATATGACTGCATCATTAAGTTTTTCCAATAATTCAATTTGGGTTTTGAAAGAATCACCAACAAAGGATGTGTAATGCATTATTTTACATCTCATAATGTTTAGAGGATTAATTTCACCAATTTTGATGTCATCATTAACGCCAGGGTCAATATAAAGGCATCTCTCACCTTCATCATCAACAAATCCCAAACATTTGCCTGTAGCTCCTGTTTCTGAGTAAATCAAATTATTAGTATAAACGCCATTGATGGCCAAATTATATTCTATCAAATCGCCATCATCATCTTCGGCTATTTTGCCAATTATTGATGTGGAACAGCCTAATCTTGATAATCCTACAATAGTATTTGCAGCTGACCCTCCAGGAGTATCAATTTCTTTTTTTATGAAACTCTCTTCATCTTTGCATGCAATGTTTTCTACAGAGTATAGCTTATCCACATTCAATGCTCCAAATCCTATGACTTCTGCATTAAGATCCATATCTAAAATTTCCATTTTAAAACCTTACTTTAAAATATCTAATAAATTTATATTCTTATCTCCAAGTTTACCGCCGAAGTTGCCTGCAGATATTCCAATTACCCCATCAAATTCCAGAGCAGCATCAATACCTGCTTTGACAGCCTTATTCATAGAATCCTCATCCGTTGCATTTATTACAACTTCTGGAATATAATTAACCCCCTCTGGAACTTTAGAGATATCTCCTAAAGATTCCTTTAGAGAAGGGCAATAAAAGTGATTTGTAGTTGGTCCGATTTCCGGATAATTTGTTTCCGGCTTTGAAGCTGCAGAACAGATATCAAACGGAGCAGTAGCACCTTCAACATCTATTATCGCATCAATAATTGCATCACCCGCATCTAGAACGGCTTCCTGAGTTGAACATAGATACCAGAAATTGCCTCCCATAATACCATCATTCAATTTGAATTTCTCTTCAATCTGGAAATCCGGAACCGCAATAGGGACATTAATCATTCTTCTTCCATATTCCTCAACGATCCATTCATATCCGTCACCGCAGTGGCCTACAATGTCCATCATTTCAATGTATTCATCACTGTCTTTTGTTGAATAGTCAAAGATTCGTGTGAACGGTTTAACCAGAATATCCTGTCTAAGTCTGTATGATAATTCGAATGCGAATTTATCTACATTATCTCCATCTAACCAATATTGTACAATAGCTCCAAATCTGCCATCCGGTGTTTGTGATTCGTCTAAAAATCCTTCAACACCTCCTTCCACTCTTCCGATGACTGCACTTGGAGTCGAAGTTGAATCATAAGCTGCTCTTTTTACAATCTTTTCTGTAGGGCCTGTAATCAATGCCCTTACATATTTTCCTTCAAAAGCTTCAAAGAATGTGTCTTCAACTTTTTCATAACTCATTTCTATACACCTTAACCTAAACCACCAATATCCTGACCACGGATACTATTTCTCATTGATTTGCTCAATACCAATATATCATTAAAGTTGTACTCTGTGATAACTTGAATTATTGGGAAATTTTCATTGTCAAATACTGAGAAAAACTTATCCATAATCTCTAAATCAACATTATAGCTTTTAAATAATATTTCATAATCGTTTAACTCGTTGTAATCATTAATAAATTCCAAAACTTTATTTTTATCATATTTTGCATATATATCTGTAATGACTGCAGTTGCAATGGCACTTGGAGATACGATAGCTATTTCAGCAACTCTTAGAGGATATTCATTCCCATTGAATGAAATGCTGAGTCCATTGTTCTTGCGTGCAAATTCCAAAGGCTCGACATCGGTTATGCTATCTCCAATATAAAGCATTTTATTAACATCAATGCCGTCTCTTTCAATTATCTCATCAATGGCCAATTTCTTGCCCAATCCTCCAACAACATCGATTTTTTTGATTTCTTCATAGATTCCCATTTTGCTGATTTGGGAAAAGAAGATGTCATCAAATAGCTCATAATCCTCAGGATTGTTTAAAATCAACTCTTTAAATTCCCCAATTTTTTTAATTTCATCGCTATTTAAAGTTAGGTTATCTAGATTGACCTTTGTATAAAATGTGTTCTTGAATGGCAAGTCCATATAATTAGATATTGCTTCAATATATTGGCCATAACTAGTGCTAACTATGTAAGTATTCATTGCTTTTTGCAAGTATTCGATAAGGAATTTTGAATCATTGACTGCATAGATATGTCTTTTTGAAAAATCAACTAAATCTTTATTTGTGAGGTTTTCTGCAACAAAAAATGGCAAGATTAACTTTAAGGTGTTTCCTGCCTTATAATTTTCTTTTTTAACAATATCTGCTAAATAATCATCATACAAACTAAGTATTTTAAATAATTCTCCACCATCTTTGATGAAATTATCTGATAATTCATATGCATTATCATTTAAGGTTAGCGGACCTTCACAATCTGTAATAAATGATTTTTCAAACATTTAATCACCTAAAGTTAACAATCTTAATTGCATGAAGCGGACAAATTGCCTCACAGGTTCTGCAGTAAATACATTTTTCACTATCAAAGTCTATTTTATCACCATTCAAAGACAATGCGTCAACCGGACAATTCTTTACACATATCGCACAAGCTTGACACTTGTTATCTGAAAGTGAAAAGTCACCTAGTCTTTGTTTGTATAAATAAGACCTAGCATAATACAAGTCCATATCTTTACTGTAGAAATAATCATCATATGCGCCAATTGCATCAAATTGGCATTGTTCCACACATTTACCGCAGTATACACAATTGTCTTTAATAGTTATCGGATTTGGACCGTTCAATTGGATTGCACCTACTGGACATGCATTAAAACAATCCCCACAACCCATACATTTGTTTCCATAGACTTCAATGTTTCTGTCCATCAAATAAGATCCAAATAATTTTGTAAACTTATCTACTTCAATATTAGAATCGATACTGACTTTTAATTCACTTTCCATAGCGTCGTTTACCTTGTATTCAATGAAATTCTCAAAGCTTTGATCGTCAAATTCTAAAGCTGTGGATTTAGCTACCTTCTCCAAAACCTTATTTAAGCTGATTAAATCAAGTGATAATACTTTAATATCATGATCGACAATTCCTGATACTATGTCAAAGGATTTGATTTCACTATACATCTTATAAGCCTTTTTACGTGAAGAGTATTTTATCGCACCGGAAGGGCAAGAATGCATACATTCCTCACATCTTGCACAGTAACCCGGATTAATATACGGCAACTTGTTTGTCCTTCCTACATTGATTGCGCCCATAGACGGACATACTCTTGTACAAGTCATGCATCCAATACATTTGTCTTGGTTAACAACAACTGCCTTACCTCCCTTAACAGTTTTAGGAAGCAATTGGCCGTATTTGATTGCATCTGTCGGACATACTCTGAAACAATATCCGCATCTGACACATGTATCCTTGTCAATTTCACTGTGAGGTTCAGTTTTTCCATCGGCTACGATATGTATTGAACCGTTTTTACATGCCTGAACACATGCCCCACATGCTTTACATAATTTTACATTAATGTTAGGAACATTTTCCTTGATTGGTGGATCCATATGCACATCTAGTGAGATTGCATCATCTGGGCAAGCATTACGACATAATACACAACCAAAGCAAGTATTTCTAATTTTAATTAAACCATCCTCTTTATCCATATATATTGCATCAATAGGACATGAATTAAGACATGGCTTATCCTTACAGTCTGCACATCTGGTTTGATCTATTACGTAATCAACATCCACATGTCTTAATGGTCTTGGTGTTTTAGTATAACTATCAATCATAACACTCACTCCAAAATATCCTCATTTAAGTTAGATGCCTTTACGGTAACATGAATGTTTTCACCATCATCAAGTATGAATTTGGCAATGAAATACTTGATTACTGAAAATGGACAGGTTTGGTAACAAATGCTGCAACGTAAACATCTATCCTTGTTTCTAACAATCGTATCATTTTCTTCATCAAAGGAAATACATTTTGTTGGACAATCTGTGATACATAATTGGCATTTTTCACATCTGTCCTTATCCCAATCGATTACCCTAATTTTAAGCCTGTTTACGGCATTAGTAATGATTTCTCTTGCGATTTCATCATCCGGAATTATTTTCAGTGCATCATCCCAGATTTCAGAAAGAGGCACATCATATTGTAAAAGTCCATCTTTTTCAAGAGCCCTCAAATCTTCTTCCTGATTATTAATGAATTCTTCAAGATGATTTACACATAAAAGGATTAAATCTTTTTGATCTTGTAAATTTTCAACAAATACTCCTTTCATTGCACCATTAACCGGACAAATCTCCAAACAATCCCCACATGAAATACAATTAAGCTGATCTACAACAATCTTTCCGTCAATTTCGCTAATTGCATCAACAGGGCATTGTTTTAAACATTTTTTACATTTAAGACATAAATAATCATCAACGATGTATTGTCTTTTTGAAGGGATAATATTGAATTCAGGCAAAATTAAGTGATTCATACCACATTCCAAAGTCTTTGGGTCAGTTGGGCAAACCTCCGCACAAAATCCACAACGGATACATGCACCCGGAGTGATAACCGGATATGTCAATCCTTCCCCAGTTTCATCATCCTTTTCCCTGACGATTTTTATCGCATTTGGAGATGGACATGAAACTGTACATGCACCACAACCTATACAATATTCTTTATTGACTTTTGGGAAATCTCTGAATCTTTCAGGTTTTTCAGCGATTTCAGGATCAGTTTTTGCATCTGCAAATGCATCTGCCCATGCTTTTCTTGCAAAATCAAAGATATACCACATTAGAGATGTCATCTATTTCACCCCATACAAGTCTTTGATTGTGGTTTTTCCATGCTCATTGGTAATTGCTACCCTTTCAGCGCATGCAACACAAGGATCGCATGAAGCATAAGTGGAAACAGCATCTGCAACTGTTGGAACGTCACGAATCATGTATTTTGCACATGCGTCCATATTGGAAATACTTGGAGTCCTAATGGAAATATTCTTGATTAAAGTACCGTTAGTTTCAATCATATAAGTTACTTCACCACGAGGAGCTTCATTTTTACGCATTGCATAACCTGATTTCAAATCAACAGGAGTACGAACTTCACCATCAGGTATATTTTCAATAGCTTGTCTGACTAAACTAATGGATTCTGGAATTTCATCAAATCTAGTCATTGTCCTTGCGTAGTTATCTCCTTCGCTTCTCCTAATTACCTTGAAGTCGAAATAATCGTCATATGTGTAATGGCCGTTTCTATAATCTTCCTTAACGCCAGAAGCCCTTCCGATTGGACCTACGGCACGTCCTTTAATGGCTTCTTTTTTAGTCATTAGACCTATTCCTTTACATCTTAGCGCTAAAGCAGGGCCTTCCGCAAATAATGAGCGAACAATTTCAAAACGGTCTTCTATTTTTTGAAGGTTTTCCAAAATAGGTTTGAAATGGCGTTCATCAGCATCCATTCTAACACCACCAACCACATTCCATCCCATATTGACCCTATTCCCTGTCAATAGCTCGATTGAATCCATTGCATACTCCCTTAACTCCAAAACATGCATGAATAATGTTTCATGATCCATTGATTTGAAGAATGTAGAGTTTGCAAGCAAGTGACTTTGGATTCTATCCAGTTCATTTGTAATGACTCTTAAGAATTGAGCTCTAGGCGGAACATCAACATCAGAAATTTGTTCAATGGTTTCAGCGAATGTTTGGGTGTGTTCATATGAACAGATACCACATACACGTTCTGAAAGATAAATTCCTTTCTGCCAAGTCTGACCTTCAATTATCTTTTCAATACCTCTGTGAACATAACCAAATTCAATTTCAGCTTTAACGACCCTTTCTCCTTCAGTGTGAAGTTTTAATCTGATAGGTTCTTTTAAAGCCGGATGAATTGGACCGATAGGTACTATCATTTTTGCTCCCTCCCACGATCAGCAATAGCTTGTGGCCCCACAGCCAAGATAGCTTCTAGAATTTCACTAGGTCTCGGTGGGCATCCTGGAATTGAAGCTGCAACCGGAATGAAATTGGATGCAGGTGCATGAACATGACCCCCCTCCTGATTAAACACATCCCCAGATACAGGACAATTTCCAACCGCTACGGCTATTTTAGGTTCAGGAGCCTTATCATATATCCTCTTTAAATTATCGACCCATTGTTCAGTAACTGCGCCAGTCAACAATAGGACATCAGCCTCCCTAGGATTATTGTGAACATAAATACCGTATTGCTCTAAATCATATCTTGGAGATAGTAATGCAACACATTCTACATCGCAACCGTTGCATCCGCCACAATTAACGATACAGACATGAATTGAGCTTTTTCTCACAACATCCTTAATAGCGTCTAACATTGTACTCCCTCTTTAATTTTGTAATATAATAAACATTAATATTTAGCTTCTCTCTTTAATATTTCAAATAACTCTAATTGGCCCTCTTTAAGTGCTTCTTCATAAGATTTGCCATTTTTAACTTCATTCACTAATTTCATTTTCAGTTCTCTACCTTCTTCAGGAGATATTACCTCCAAAGTGCCGATAAACCAGCACAATCTCAAATCGGCATTGAATTTTTGATACATGCAAATATCCTTTGCAGAATCAAATGTTCCATGTAATGCTTCTAAAGTTCCTAAATCGAATAAACTGAATAAAACATCTTCTAACTCCTCAACAGTACAATCGAAATCCTTGGAAAGTGGAACTACAACATCTCTCTGCCAAGCATAACTCTTGATTATTCTTTTTTGCATTACCCTTAATTTAGCGTCCTCATCCATTTCCATCACATCATAGTGCCGATATTAATTATAAAATATAAAATTATTGCTATAACCAAACCTAAAGCGGTTTCTTTTCTACCATATCCAGGTCTTTCTCCCATTACAAATCCAGCGAGGAGAAAACCGATTGCTGCTGAAATGACATTGCCTGAAACGAATGCCAAGCACCATCCAATTATTGCAATGACTGCCATAGGTATATTGAATTTAGTATCTGCAACAAATGGCTCGCCATGCTGTTTATAGCTGTAAAGCAATCCCAGAATGGAACCGACAACAAATGCAAGTATATAAATCATATAATCTAACATAATATCTCCTACATTGGTTTATAAAGCAATATAAATGAACAAATTATTGCTATGAATGTTATAATGAAACATGCCCTCTCTATATTTTCTATTTTATGTGAAAAGTTGCCTTTAGAGTATAGGATGAAAATTTCCAAGACAACTCCAATAATCACTATCGGAGCAAGGACTACTGAGTGGAATAGTGTTGCTAACAAACCGACAACAACAATTCCTAAAGCAACTAATGAAGTCAAATAGACAATTCCATCTTCACTGTTCATGCTACCACTCCTGTAAAGATCATTAATACTGTTCCAAAGAAGCATATGGCTCCAATGGTAATTTGAGTCATGACTGAATGATTTGGACTTAAAAGTGGAGTTGTTGCATTAATAAATCCAGTGATGAATGTAATCACAATCATTCCAATTAGATATCCTACTGCATCTAGCGGACCGAAGAATATTGTTAAGAATACCCAGAGCAGCACATACCATGCAACAGCTTCTGAAAACAACATGAATCCCCTTAAAACTCCGAAGTGTTCGGTTTCAAAACCGGAAATCAACACTTTGTCTTTTGTTATTGCAAATGGAGAATACGGGGACTTTGTAATAATCAGCATGAAAAACATCACTGCCGCAAGCGGAATTGTAAATGCCAAAGGACCGTGGATTGATTGGTAAGTAATTATTTCACCAATATTCATTGTGCCTGTAACCAAATAAACAAGAGCAATAGCTGCAAATAAAGGCAGTTCGGTTGCCGCTGAAAGTACAGCCCTTACACAACTTAATTTTCCATAAGGAGAACCTGAACTTGATCCCGCATTATGCTCAACAATCTTGTAAACCGCATAAACGCCGAACAGTATCAGTAATGAATCATGAGCAACAGGACCTACAATGACACCGACAATCCAAATCAAAGCCAATATGAATACGATGCCTATATAGAATACCTTAGATACTGTTTTTGGAATTGCAGTTTCCTTAAAGAAGAACTTTAATGAATGTATTAACTGTTGAACTATAGGTGGTCCTGGACGTTTTTGAACACGTGCCATAATTTTTCTATGCAATCCTAAAAGCAGGCTTCCTGCCAAGAATGCAATAATAACATTGATTAAAATATCTGCCATCAAATTCATAATACCACTCTAATACCCAGTAAATGGTTCTTTCACCCTCTCTTCTGCATCTTCAGGTTTTGGCTTGGCCATTGTCAATAAACCTAAAGACAAAATCCATAGCGGAATACCAAATATAGCTACTGCATAAACAATCCATGCCTCGAAGTCAATGACCAAACAGGCAAGAATAGCTATTGTTGATATTGCCAATAATACAATACACAGATTTTTTTGATTTACCATACTACCACTTACCACAATACCAATAACAAAATTTCAACAGCTCTTACAATAATGAACAAGGAACTCAAGTGAATGATAACAATGAATGGAGATCCTGCAGTCCTGAACATCTCTGCCTTGCTTGCAAAGAACGGTGCCACTCCGCTTTCACCTAAGATACCTATCAACATTAACACTGCACCGAAGACCACCATCGGACTTGCAGGCATTTGTGACAATACTGCAAGGGATAATGTACCTGTTGATGCAAGAATGATAGCCGCTCCACCAAACAACGGCAAACTGCACATCATAGCGATTAGACCATAATTGAATGCGGAATTCAACACGCTTGTTTGTTTAACAGCTGATACGATACCAATATTTAATATACCTACCAAAGCCATGAAGAGAGTAAAGTTGAATAAATCTCCTGTAATCATTGCTCCAGCAGATGCAATACCGCAAAGAACGGATAAGAATCTTCTTTGCTTAAATTCTTTCGGACCTACCTTTACTTCAGTATTATGCAAATAATGCATAGTAGCCTCTATTTGAGTTTCGGGTTTGCTTAATGCAATCAATGCAGTGAAACCCAGTAAAACTGCGAAAAGGAACAAATTGAAAGGTGTGAGATATAATACTATATCACCAAGCGGAATTGTTCCAAGCAACTGTCCTCCAAGTGTAACAAAATCCATTTTTCTCACCTACTCCTTATCAATGTCCTCTCTCATAAGCAGTCCAATAAGTCCTACTTTTGAAGCTACTTTCAGTAATAATCCACATGCCGCCAAGAATAGACTTAATAACCAGTATTGTGGAGTTACGAAGAATAACAGGAAACCTATTATCCATAAACACCATGCGATACCGGAAACGCCAGCAATGCCATCCAACATAAGTACTGGAAGTCCTCTAGCCTTTTTAGACAATGCATATAAAACGATTCCACCACCAGCTACTGCCCCTCCAGTAAAACCAGTCAGGAAAATACCGTAACCGATTAAGACCAATGCAATAAAGTTAGGAGCTGTATTTAAAATCTCCATATTCAATGCAAACGGCTGAGGGAACAATGAAGCTGAAGGAGACAGGTTCCTTCTTGGGTCATTTTCGATTATACGCATTTCTCGTGTAATCAGAATTTCAGAAATTGCCAAGGTTTCAGCAAGTTCGACAACCAAACCCGGCAAAATTAAAGCTTCTGCAAGGTCGGTTCCAACTGCAGAAACCACAAAAATCATAGCCAGACCAACCAAATCGGTCAGGATAAGTATATGAAGCTCTTCCTTTTTAAGTGCAATTGCCATGGTTGCAATAAAACCGACAATCAACCCTGCATAAATTGCAGGTAAATACATGCTTAAGAATGCTTCAGGAACAAAAGCGGGTGCAAATACCATCAATTATCCCTCCTTAACTGTTTTGATCTAGCTTTTGCGTCATTTGCATTTACTTCATTGGCTACTTTTGTGGAGTCTGAAATAGCCTTTTTAACATCCTGTTTGATTTCGTTTTTATCATTCTTTCTATTCATTGTATAGTTAACAGATAACCATGAAGCAATAATAAATGACATCATTAAGATTGAAGATTCAAGTATTGTATCAAAACCTCTTGTATAATACAATATTTCATCTATAAGTCCACCAGGAGATGAATAAATTGATGTACCAAAGTATGGGGATATTGAGGATACCCACTGTGCTAATGGTGACATATATCCTGTAATCATGCCCAAACTGGCTGCATTATCAGGATATTGAGGATTAATCTCACCCGGTTCGATTAAAACTTCACCACCCCTATCATAAGGAGCGATTGCCAAACCTTCATCGACTTGCTCTTGAGGAGCAGGCCTAATATATAATTGATCGGGATTTAAAGCCATAGGGACAATGAGACCGACAATTAAAATTATTCCTAAACAGAATGCGAAAAGGCGAGGAATGTTTTTAGGCTCAGCCAGCTTATTCCATAAAACTCCTATTCTCATACGTCTGCCCCCATTTCTTCCAAACGGATAATAGCTCTAAATAAGATTAAAGTAATAATGACTGTTGTTGCAAGCAATGTTAACAACGCTAAAACGTGGTTATAACATAATAAGACAAGGCAAACACCGATTGAAGCGACTTCAGTATTGATTGTTCTGATAATCGGGTCATTGACGCCAGGCCCCCAAGCGGTAGCGATAGCCCCTACAATCGCAAGGAATATTCCAAAGTAGAAGAATAATGAAACGCTAATCATTGACATCACCACTTGCAATCTTCTTTTTTCTAATTTCGTTAATTTTCACAATAGACAAAATAAATACTAATGTGGATAACGGACCTGCCAATGCTGCAAACATTGCTACATCCAGATATTTGAATAGGACAATTGCCAAAACAAATCCTGCATCAAGTATTGAAAACATTATGACCTTATCCAGCGGTTTTTTAAGCAATATTACACCTAATGTTCCGATAAGCATCAAGGCAATTGCAATTATTGATACGAAAGACTCCATTTTTCATCACTCCAGAAGTATTTCATCATCTAGTCTTTTTAAAGTGTAGGCAATTGCATTAGCACTGATTGTAGAACATATAAAGAATGCCGCTGCAACAAAAAGAGCAAATGGAGTATTAATCACCAACGCTATTAAAGCGGATACTCCAAATCCGATAACATTCAAATACAATAGTCTCTCAGCTCTATTTTTTGTCACTAAAGCCCTTAATGCTACGAATATGACTATGATACCAATAATTTCAACATACATATATAATCACTCCCCAGCATGCCTATTGAATTTCTTTGCGATTTTGCCTAAAACAATGGAAGCCTTGGCCTGATCAATACCCATTATTGTTAGAATCGCAATCACCATTCCAACAATGAACATTTCAGGTGTCATGCCTATAAATGAACAGACAAATATGATGGCTGTTGCTGTCAAACTTCCAGTAGTTCCGGCATATCCCGGATCGGCACATAACCTGTTTCCAATGAAAACAAAGAAAGCTGCAATTATTCCTCCAGGAATTCCTAAAAGCAAATATCCAATAGAAGCTAATAATGTACCAGCAGATGCATCCGGAGAACATAAAATGTTTCCTTGGAAGAATCCACCAGCAATGTCTCCCCCTCTTTTTTCGACATCTTGTCCAATGTTTCTGGCTCCTCTAACGCCAGGTTGCTCGGGAAGTCCAAAATATGTATCTACAATTACAAAATTCAACCAACAAAGAATTGCGGCAATTATTATTCCAATTACCTCATTCATCTATACCCTCTCCATTATCTTCATCTAGAGGCTTTGGAAATACTAAATAGAATAGATATTTCACAAACAATGCAGATAAAACGCCAATAACAGCAGCCAAGACTAATCCGTTATAAACAAATGTATAATTTAAAACCAGAAATATTGAAAGAATACCAATAGCTATTATTGGAGTCGGATATATCGCACTTACATCAAATGAATACCTATATGGTTTGCTAGGCAATAATGGGATTTTCAAAGCTAATGCTACAAGTATTGCAACAAGAATAGCCACAATATATGCTAAAAGAATATCAAATGAACTAATAGCAATATTGTCAAGCCCAAACACATTACCATATGAAGCAAAAAATATGGTACTATCAACCAAATCAAACATATTATTAAGACTCCTCTTATATAAGTAATATTAATATGAAAATATATAAAGATTGTTACTTAAAAATTATTTAATAAAGCTTAATAATAATTTAAGTTGATTTTAAGTTACTTAATGAAAGATAAACCTGCTTTAATAAATTCAAAACTTATATTTATTGATTTCCATATTATAAACAAACTTTTAAAGGGAATGAAGCATCAATTAATGAAAATATTTTCATATTTAGAAGTAATACTTTAAGCAAATTTAAACATAGGAAATTTAAGAATAAGCAGAATAAAAAAGTTAAATTAAAAAAAGAGATAAATTAGTGGAATCCGCATCCACTACAAGTTTCACATTTTTCTTCCTCTAAAGGGTCATATTGCTTATCTTCCTGAAGAGTTGCTGAGATGAAATACTGATCAAATTCATCCTTACTTTTTAAAACAGGTGAAAGTCCTTTAAAATCACATTTGATATCTCCAGTTCCTCCAATATCAACCATGATTGGTTCACCCAGTTTAAACCTTTTGAAATATGATTCGACTTCATCTTTTAAAGCACCAGGCACTCTGAAATTAAAAGATAAAATATTATTTTCCTTCATTTTTAAACCGACATATTTCTGGTCGATTTCATAATGCAAACCCAATTGCTTTTTGAAAATAATGTTAGTACCGATTTCATTAGATACCATTTCTATAATCTCCTTGAATTATTAAATTAAAATTATAGTTTGAAATATTTAAAACTTTCCAAAAAATATCACAATCAAAAATTTTTATTTGAAAAAAATATAACGAATTATCACGATTTTTAATAAGATTTATATAATTTCAAATTCAAATTTATTATATGTTATAATACTTATAATATTATTATATAGTCAATTGAAAAAATAGGTGTTTTTTTATGAATGAATACAACAAAGATATTGGAAACAGAATTAGAGAATTGAGAGAACTTTCAGACATTACAATTAAAGAAATTGCAGACGCATTAAACATTACAGAAGAAACCTACATCCAATATGAAAACGCAGAAGTAGACATTCCTGCTAGTTTCTTATACGAACTCGCACATATTTTTAAAGTTGATTTAGGATTATTATTAACCGGTGAAGAAAGCAGAATGAATATTTTCGACATTACCCGTGCAAACAAAGGAGTTTCCGTTGACAGAAGTAAGGAATATACGCATGAAAACCTATGTTCAAATTTCATGCATAAAAAAGCTGAAACATTCCTTGTTACAGTTGATCCTGAAAAAAACCCTGTGCCTTCACTTAATTCACACCCAGGCCAGGAATTCAACTACGTGCTTGAAGGATCACTTAAAATTTACATCCACAATAACGAAATCGTATTGAACGAAGGAGACTGCATCTTCTTCGATTCCACACACAGGCATGCAATGGTAGCGCTGAACGATAAACCTGCTAAATTCTTAGCAGTAATCATATAATACTTACAGGAGATAATTAAATGACATCAGTTATAGGAGATTTTGTAGAGAGAGTTGAATTTAACTCGTATGAAGACTTTTTCAAAAATTTTAAGCTTAAATTTAATGATGACTTTAACTTTGGATTTGACGTTGTAGACAAATATGCTGAAATCGACCCGGATAAAATAGCTTTGATTTGGGTTAACGATGATGATGAGGAACACACATTCACATTCAAGGAAATGAAAGAATATTCAAACAGAACCGTTAATTTGCTTAAAAGGATAGGCGTCAAAAAAGGCGATAAGGTAATGCTTACCCTAAAAAACAGATACGAATGGTGGTTCTGTATGGTCGCATTGCACAAGCTTGGAGCGATAGCCATTCCTGCAACACACATGTTAAAGCTTCATGATATTGATTTCAGAATAAAGCAAGGAGACGTAACAGCAGTCATAACTGTTGAAGAAGACACATTACTTCCTGATTATGAAGAAGCTGAAAAAGGTCTCGATTGGGATTTGAAAAAGCTTGTAATCGAAACCGATAGAGATGGTTGGATTAACTTTAATAAGGCTATAAAAGAAGAAAGTCCTGTTTATGAAAGACCAGCGGGAGATGAAAATCCGATGGCTGATGAAGTGTTCTTAATCTACTTCACATCAGGAACCAGCGGACTTCCTAAAATGGTTGCTCACAAGCACACTTACGCATTAGGACACATTCCAACCGCAAAATACTGGCAGAATGTCGTGGAAGATGGAGTCCACCACACAGCATCAGACACCGGATGGGGAAAAGCAGTTTGGGGAAACATCTATGGCCAGTGGATTGCTGGAACTGCAATCTTCATTTATGATTATGTGAGATTCAACGGAATCAAGTTACTTGAAAAGATTATAGAAAACAAGGTAGATACATTCTGTGCTCCTCCGACCGTTTACAGATTCTTAATCAAAGAAAACATTGCAGGATATGACTTTTCAAACTTAAAATATGTTGCAACAGCTGGTGAACCGCTCCCTCCTGAAGTGTCTGAAAGGTTTTACGACATTGCAGGCTTGAGGATTAAAGAAGGATTCGGACAGACAGAAACCACATTATCAATAGGTACATTCATTTGGGTGGATGCTAAAGTCGGTTCAATCGGTAAGCCTTCTCCACTTTACAAATTAGAATTGCACGATGAAGAAGACAATCCTGTTGAAATTGGTGATGAAGGAGAGCTTTGTTTTGATATACGTGACGGCATTCCTCCAGGATTGTTCAAAGAATATGTTAAAGATCCAGTTAAACAGGCTGAGCAGGTCCATGACGGATTCTACCACTGCGGAGATACCGCTTGGGTGGATGAAGACGGATACGTCCACTTTGTCGGAAGAAACGATGACATAATCAAATCTTCAGGATACCGTATCGGACCGTACGAAGTGGAAAGTGCAGTACTTTCCCACGAAGCAGTACGCCACTGTGCAATTACCGCTTATCCTGATGATGTAAGAGGTCAAATCGTAAAGGCAACAATTGTCTTGCAGCCTGACTTCGAGCCATCAGATTCACTTACTAAAGACATTCAGAATCATGTTAAAAGAGTAACAGCTCCTTATAAATATCCAAGGATGGTTGAATATGCGGATTCACTTCCAGAAACCATCAGCGGTAAAACAAGGAGAGTAGAAATTAGAGAAAACGACCAAAAAAAATTTAATTAGATGATATAAATGACAGAAGAGATATCTTATCCAGTTATCAATAAAGAGATTTGTAAAGGATGTAAAAGATGTATAATTGGATGTCCTCAAAATGCAATATTACTTTCAGATGACATGAACGACGCAGGATATCAATTTGCTTATTATAGTGGAAACGGTTGTACAGGATGTAAAGATTGCTACTTTACTTGTCCAGAGCCGTTAGCCTTAGAAGTACATCAATACAAGAAAATAGTTAATGATTCAGTTGCAAAAATGATTAAGGCAAAAGTAGCTAATCAAGGGGGAGAGTAAATGAGTAATCAAATGGTAAAGGGAAATACTGCAGTTATCATTGGTGCAATGTATGCAGGCTGTGATTGTTTCTTTGGATACCCAATTACTCCTGCAAGCGAAATCTTACATGAAGCATCAAAATACTTCCCGATGGTTGGAAGAAACTTTGTTCAAGCTGAAAGTGAAGAGGCTTCCATTAATATGGTTTATGGTGCATCAGGAACCGGTCACAGAGTAATGACCTCCTCATCAGGACCTGGAATAAGCCTGATGCAGGAAGGATTCACATTCCTCGCAGGTGCAGAACTGCCTGCAGTTATCGTTGATATCATGAGAGCAGGACCTGGACTCGGTAACATCGGCCCTGAACAAGGAGACTACAATCAAATCGTTAAAGGTGGAGGTCACGGAAACTATAAAAACATAGTTTTAGCTCCAAACAGCGTTCAGGAAATGTGTGATTTGACAATGAAAGCATTTGAGCTTGCAGACAAATGGAGAAACCCTGTAGTTGTTTTGGCTGACGGTACTTTAGGTCAAATGGCAGAACCGTTAGTGTTCCCTGAAAAAGCAATTGAGCCAAAAGATGATAAGCCTTGGGCAGTCAAAGGAACCAAAGAGACCATGGACAATCTCATCACTTCAATTTTCAATGACTTTAACGATTTGGAAGACTTCAACTTCAAGCTTCAGGAAAAATATGCCAAAATTGAAGCTGAAGAAGTCATTTATGAGGAATACCAAGTTGAAGATGCAGACATCGTTTTGGTATCATTCGGTATCAGCTCAAGGATTGCAAGATCAGCTGTAGACAAATCACGTGAAAAAGGCATAAAAGTTGGACTTTTAAGGCCTATCACATTATCACCTTTCCCAGTTGAGAGAATCAAGGAATTGTCCGACAAAGGAGTAAGCTTCATATCAGTTGAAATGAGCAACGGCCAATTGTTGGCTGATGTCCAGTTTGCGGCATTAAGAAAAGAAGACACCCACTTGGTAAACAGAATGGGTGGAAACCTAATTGAACTAAAACAGATACTTGCTAAAATTTATGAAATAGCTGGCCTTGAAGATGAAGATATAGACTTGTCAAAAAGAAGTGAAGAAAAGGCTAGTCCAAATATTATTGATTAGGGATGTGGAAAGATGAGTGACAATGAAAATAAAGATTATGAATTACAAGTACGTAGAAATCCACAATCTCTTTTAGAAGAATATCCTAGGAAAGGAACCAATATTCAATCTACTCACTACTGTGCTGGTTGTGGACATGGAATTTTACATAAATTGATTGCTGAATGTATGGATGAGCTTGGAATCCAAGAAAGATGCGTAATGATTTCCCCAGTTGGATGCTCAGTATACGCATATTTCTATTTCAACTGTGGAAACTTCCAGACTGCTCACGGAAGAGCACCTGCAGTTGCTACCGGTATTTCAAGAGCTCAAGACAATGCAATCGTAATGAGCTATCAAGGAGACGGGGATTTAGCTTCAATCGGTTTGAACGAAACCTTGCAAGCGGCTAACCGTGGAGAAAAAATGGCAGTATTTTTCGTAAACAATACCGTTTACGGAATGACAGGCGGACAGATGGCTCCGACAACATTGATTGGAGAAAAGACAGTTACCTGCCAAACAGGTAGAGATCCTAACTTCACAGGACACCCTACCCACATGTGCGAGCTAATCAATACCTTAAAAGCACCTGTTTTCATTGAAAGGGTTTCCCTTGCAAACCCATTGAAAATCAGACTTGCAAAATACGCAATCAAACAGGCATTGACCGTTCAAAAAGAAGGAAAAGGATACTCATTCGTTGAAGTACTATCACCTTGCCCTACCAACTTAAAACAGGACGTTGTCAGCGCTCAAAAATTCATTGAAGAGCAAATGGAAAAAGAGTTCCCTGTTAAAAACTTCAGGAATAACCTATACACTAAAGAACCTGTAGAAAGACCTGTCAGTGACTTTTCAACTGAATCTTTAGATAAGATATTCAACGTTAACAGAAACGATGATTCAGGTTACGTCATTGACGAAAACATGACTCCTACAAGCATCAAGGTTTCAGGATTCGGTGGTCAGGGAGTCTTAAGTGCAGGACTTACAATTGCTCAAGCAGCATGTGCTGAAGGAAAGCATGTTTCATGGTATCCGAGCTACGGACCGGAACAGAGAGGGGGAAAATCAAACTGTTCTGTAGTAATATCCAATGAAACAATCGGAACACCAGTAGTTGATGACATTGACATTCTTATTGCTTTAAACAAACCGTCTTTAGAACAGTTCTCACAGGACGTTAAAGATGGCGGTACAATACTTTACGATTCAAAAATCGGCGAATTTGAAACTGATAGAAATATTAAAGTTATTGCAATGCCTTGTGTTGACATTGCAGAAGAGCATGGAAATGCAAGAACTGCAAACACAGCGCTTTTAGGTGCATTAACTGAATTGACTGACGTTTTAAAACGTGAATCTTATGAAAACGCTATTCGTGAAATGTTTGCATCCAAACCAAAAGTGATTGGAGTAAACATTGAAGTTCTCGAAGCAGGAGCCGAATGGTTAAAAAACAATTCATAGTGTGATTTAATGACATACAAAGAAATTTCTCAAAGTTACTTGGAAAATTACGGATTAGGTATTGGAGATACCATCAAGGTGCACAAAGAGGACATCTCCTATACCGGTATCTTGCTTGACCGACCTGAAGATGCCGATGACGGATATCTGGTTTTGAAATTATCAAGCGGTTACAACATAGGAGTGGCTATTGAAAACACTACCTGCGAGCTAATCGAAAAAGGGGATAAGCCAAAGATAGGTTATGATGAGACTGAAATCCCTCATGACGAATCAAAGCAGAACATTTCAATCGTGTCAACCGGTGGTACAGTATCATCCGTTATCGATTACAGAACCGGAGCGGTGCATCCTAAATTTACTGCATCTGATCTTGTAAAAGCCAACCCAGAATTACTTGATTATGCAAACTACAACGTTAAAGCATTATACAACATTTTAAGTGAAGATATGAAACCTGAATACTGGGTAAAAGCTGCCGAAGAAATAGCTAATGACATTTCCAACGGTGCAGACGGTGTTGTAATAGCTCACGGTACAGATACAATGCACTATACATCAGCGGCTTTGAGCTTTATGGTAAAAACACCGGTTCCAATCATTATTACCGGTGCTCAGAGAAGTTCCGACAGGCCTTCAAGCGATGCCAACATTAACCTGATTGATTCTGTAGTCGCTGCCAAATCCGACATTGCAGAAGTTTGCGTCTGTATGCACGGAAGCTTGAATGATGAGTACACTTACCTTCACAAAGGAACCAAGGTAAGAAAGATGCACACTTCAAGAAGGGACACTTTCAGAAGCATCAACGCTCAGCCAATAGCTAAAATCCAAAACAAGAAAGTCAACATCAATCCTGAATATGACTACATAAAACGTGGAACTCAGGAAATTGAGCTGAATACCGCCATTGAAGACAAGGTTGGATTTATAAAAAGCTTTCCTGGAATTTCTACTGATTACATTGACTATCACATTGATAAAGGTTATAAAGGTCTTGTCATTGAAGGAACCGGTCTTGGACATGTTCCAAATGACATGATTGACTCATTGAAAAGAGCACAGGACGAAAGCATTCCTGTCATCATGACTTCACAATGCCTTTACGGAAGAGTGAACATGAACGTTTACTCAACCGGACGTAACATTCTTGATGCTGGAGTGATTTCCGGATTGGATATGACTCCTGAAACAACTTATGTCAAATTGTGCTGGGCATTAGGTCAAAGCGACGATTACGATAAGGTAAAAGAGATTATGCAAACAAATGTTGCAGGTGAATTCGGTAAAAAATCTTCAATTAAGGATTTCTTAAATTAAGGTGGTTATGATGGATTACGAAAAATTAGGATTAAAAATGGGAATTGAAATTCACCAGCAATTGAACAGTGAGCATAAGTTGTTCTGTCCATGCAAGACAGAACTTGTTGATGATGATTTTGATGAACTGATTCAAAGAAAATTAAGACCAACCCAATCAGAGCTTGGAGAAATCGACAGGGCCGCACTTCAGGAATCCTTGAGAGGATTGAACTTCAAGTATGAAAACTTTAAAAAGCACACCTGTCTTGTTGAAAACGACGATGAACCACCTCACAGCCTGAATGAAGAAGCCCTTGACATATGTATTACCATTGCATGTCTGATGAACATGCACATTGTCGATGAATTCCATACAATGAGAAAGCAGGTAATTGACGGAAGTAATACAGGAGGATTTCAAAGAACAGGAATGGTTGCAACCGACGGTTACTTAGACACTCCCTATGGAAGAGTTGTAATCGAAAGTTTAGGTCTTGAAGAGGATGCTGCAAGAAGAGTTGAAACCAAAGACGGATTTACCGAATTCAGACTGGACAGATTAGGTATCCCCCTTGCAGAAATCACAACAGACCCTTCAATGCACCACCCTGATCAGGTAAGGGAAGTCGCATATATGCTCGGCCAAATCTTGAGAAGTACCAACGTCAAAAGAGGTCTTGGAACAATCAGGCAGGACTTGAACATCTCCATTGCCGAAGGTGCACGTGTGGAAATCAAAGGTGTTCAGGACTTGGATTTGATGGCTGAAATCGTAAACCGTGAAGTTGAAAGG
>NZ_JBGUWC010000099.1:0-2739 GCF_045220775.1 Methanobrevibacter sp. | reverse complement strand
AAATACTGTGGGGAGAATTCGGATAATGATTTTCCGGATTTGATTTTCAAGTTCGTTGATTTGCAGCTGGAAAAATATGAACTCAATTCTCTGATTTGGGTTTCCCATGTGATGCTTAATTTTGTAATCTATTTTGACGTTAATCTTGATTATGGCCAGTATTATGACGCTTATGCATCAGCCCTTCAGCTTACTGTCCTTTCCTGTGCTATGAAAATGTCAATCGACAAGGTTTCCTTTGATGAAGTTCCGTTTCCTGAAAGTTCTGCGTCTTGCTTTGATAAGCTATTCTCCACAAAACCTGATTTTAAATATGATTTGAAAAAGGATTGCGATTTGGCATATAATTCATTCAACACTGATTTTGATTTTGAGGCTGGGCAATTCTATGCTCTCGTCAAGGGTCATTTTGATGAGAATTTTGTTTCACATTAAACAGTTTCATTGGAAACATTTATATTGTATTATATTAAACTATTTTTATGGACGAAGAAATTTTTGAAAATGCTCCATTCATAGCATGGATTCATAATCTGTCTAAAAGTCAGCTGAAGTACTTGAATTCACGATTGAATGATTTGGACTTGGGTCATGAGATAAAATACATAATGATGATTTATGAAAATCCCAATTCATCTCAGGATGATTTGGTAAACTTTTCCGGTCAAAGCAAAGGAAATATTGCTAAAATCGTCAAAAAACTTGAGGATATGGGATATGTTGAAAGAAAGGTCAATCCTAACAATCGCAGAAAGTACATGCTGAAGACAACTTCTAAAGCCAATGATATTGTTCCGAAAATTCGAAAGGTCTCTAAAGAATGGGAGATTGAAGTTGGATTAACTCCGGATGATGATGAGTTAAAGCAAAGAATCAAGGAAATATCAATCAATTCAATGAAACTTGTTGGAGAGTAGTTATTTATGAAAATAGATTTTGAAACAATTGTAATATTTATATCATTCATTACATCTTTTTTTGCAGTTTTTCTCTCAAACGGAATAATAATCGGTGTTCCGGCAATTGCACAGGAATTTGTAATGAATAACGTTATCCAAAACTGGATTCCGACAATATTTTTCCTGGTCGTGGCGGTTTTCACAGTTCCTGCAGGTCAGATTTCAGGAAAATTCGGTGTTAAAAAATCCCTTCTTGCCGGAATCATCGTGTATCTGATAGGATCAATCGGTGCGGTCTTGTCATTTTCAACAGAATCATTTATGGTATTCAGAATAGTTCAGGGAGCAGGTGTGGCATTTTTAAATGTATCTGCAATGGCAATGGTTGTACAGGCCGTCAAACCCCAAAACAGGGGAAAAGCATTGGGCTTTACCGTAACTGGAGTATACCTTGCAACATCCCTTTCACCAGTAATCTGCGGATTTCTGGTTCAAAATCTCGGCTGGAGATCAATGTTTTACTTTGTAATTCCATTTTTGGTATTATGTATAATTCTAATGATGGTAAAAATCCCGCAGGAGTGGAAAACCTATGAAGGTCAGCCAATCGATAAGTTAGGTTCAATCCTTTGGGCAATAGGCATACTGACATTCATATACGGCTTCACTTCACTGGTAAATACTCAGGGAGTAATTCTGACAATGGTTGGGATTGTCATGCTGTGCATATTCGGAGCATATGAGCTTAGACAGGACTCTCCTGTGTTCAACATGAATTTATTTAAAAACAGAAAGTTCACATCATCCAATGTGGCTGCTCTATGCAGCTATCTTGCAATTATGGTGGTTACAACAATCTTGAATTATCATTTCCAGTATGTGCGCGGTTGGAATGCTCAGATGTCCGGTTTGATATTGATAATCACTCCTGTCATAATGGCAATCATGGCTCCGAATGCCGGAAAGCTGTCGGATAAGATACATCCGCAAAAGCTTGCGGCAGTCGGAATCGGAATTGCTGCAATTGCACTGGCAATATTGTCATTTTTAAACGGAGACACTCCACTTTATATAGTCATATTGGCCATGATTTTGCAGGGTATAGGCATGGGACTTTTCTCAAGCCCAAACATGAATGCAATAATGAGTTCAGTTCCTCCGAAGTATGCTCCAACAGCTTCCGCTTCACAGGCAACAATGAGGACAATAGGTCAGACCATGAGTCTTGGTCTTTTGACATTGGTATTTGCTTGGGTAATGGGACCTCTGCAGCTGGCACCGGAATATGCTACAATGATTGTTCAGGCATCTCAGACAATCTGTCTTATTTGTACTGTTGCTTGTATTCTGGCAGTATTCGCTTCACTTGTCGGCATACGTTCCAAGGATGAATTCAACACAAAAAGAGGATAATGCTTCGCCTCCGGGCGAAGTACCCAAATCCTTGATTGTGTATATTTTATCTATCATAAAGTCCAATATCTTATCATGCAAACTGATAGATTCGAAACATTCATGGATGCAATTCTTGCAATTATTATCACTGTTCTGGTATTGAAGCTGGCTCAACCTCCCGCTCCAACATGGGATGGGGTCTTATCTTTAAATGCAAGTTATCTTCTTTATGGAATCTGCTTTTTAATCATATTCAACACATGGTATAATGACCACAACCTTTTCCAGATGGTTGATGAGATAAACAACCTGATTGTAGTGGTTTACGGTGTATTGATATTTATCATTTCACTTCTTCCATATTTTGCATCATGGGTTTCCCTGAATCCTCAGTCAGTTCCTGCTCAAACGATGTTTGGAATTTTGTTTTTGGCCACAAATGCAT
>NZ_JBGUWC010000098.1:0-10892 GCF_045220775.1 Methanobrevibacter sp. | reverse complement strand
TCGTCCATTTCATCTTTCTTACCTTTACCAGGTGCGTCACCGATGATAATAGCAGGAACATCTTTTTCAGATAATAATTCTCTTGCTCTTGCTGGTCCAGGTGCTCCTGGGTTTGGGCTGATGAAGATTGCGAAGTCAGGTTCGAAAGCGTCCATTTTAGGTATGACGTCTTCTACTTGTTCAGGGTTCATTTTTGCCCCAGATCCAAATGTCCTTACATCGATATTTGGTCTGTCTGCTCTTTCGTCTAACAATAAATCGAGTACAGGTGAAGTACCGATATTACCACTTTTAATAATTGCAATTTTTACAACCATAATATCACCTTTTATTTGTTTATTTTTTCAAATAGAATTAAAAAAATAAAATTGACTAACTAGATTAAACTAAATAAAAAATCGATTAAATAAAATAGTACAGCAAATACGATAAACTGATTAAATGAATTTAATTGATAATTTTAATAGTATTCGGGTAGTAAAAGAAACCTCCTATATAAACATATAACTATCTCCTCGTTTAGAATTAATATTCTAAGCTACTGAATAAAATAATAACTAAAATTCGTATTCAAACGATAATAGTTATCGGATAAGGAGAATAATCAGAAAAAATCAACTATTTAATAAACTACCTTTCTGACATTAGTAACAAATTACTAATCTTAGAAAGATAATCTAGGAAGGAGAAATGCAAATAGTTAATAATTAACTATTTACATCTATAGCTGGTTAAATTCTATTATTCGACTCAAGATAAAATTTGATAAACTAATATCAGATTATCCAACGATTTGATTGTTTATTTCCTTTTGTAGTTATTGTACCATATGGCTGATTTGTATACAATTTCCTACAAATTTTAATTGAATATCATGCAATGTTTTATAATCATTGAATAGTTACCATTGAGTTTTAAACAAATGATTGAAATGGAATATGCATGGCAATTTCCACGATATAACAATCATGGCAACACCAATCACATTTTCCCATTGCTTAAAATAATCATTCGTTAATAATTGCAATTTAAATTATTTAATTAAGAAATTAAATTAAATAACCTAATAGTAAGTAATAGTAATAAATATATAAATGTTATTAAAGTATTACTCTTAAAAATAACGTTTAAATATTAAAATAAGCAATATCATAAATTATTTTGGCAATAAACCATCATTCAATATTTTAAAATGACAGCAAAAAATTCTGAATCCTCCGATGGACAATGATAATAATTGCCAAAAAAATGAAAACCATAATTAATCATATAGATTAAATAAAAGATTGTTTGAAATATGCAAAATAGTTTAATTAGAACCAATAACATGAAACTAAATAAATTAAACAGTTTAATAAAATATCTTTAAAATTGAAGCACAAATATAATAGAAAAAATTTAGTAATACTTTTTTTAAAATTAATACTAACCAAAAACATAAAAAATAATTAAAAAGTATTACAAATATGAGTAAAATAAAAAAATTGAGAGAAATTATGCGTTTCTCTCGAGTACAAAATCTGCAATGTCAGCAAGTACCTGTTTAGATGGAGAATCATCCAATATTTCGAGTACTTCTTTGGCTTTGTCAACAGATTCTAATGCCAAATTGCGAGCATATTCAATAGCACCACAATTTGTTAAAATATCAATCGCCTCAGCTATATCATCTTCAGAATTATTTTCATCTTTTAAGATTTCAAGCAATCTTCCAGACTCATCACTAGCTAATCCTTTTATTGCAATGATGGTCATCTTGCCTTTGCCGATGTCAGAACCAATTGGTTTGCCTAAAGTCTCTTCATCTGAAGCCAAATCAAGATAATCATCTTGAATCTGGAAAGCAAGACCGATCAAACGACCGTATTCATACATTGCATCAATGACTTCATCTGATGCTCCACCCATGATTGCTCCAGCTTTAGTGGCTGCCGCAATCAATGCGCCGGTTTTTTTGAAAATCATTTCCATGTACTCATCTTCTTCAACATCAAATCTTTCCTCAAAGCCCATGTCCAATGCCTGGCCTTCACAGATTTTTACGCAAGCATCCGCAACAGTGGCTAAAGCCTTGTTGTTTTGATCGGAACTGGTTCCTTCGGTCCCAATAATTATTTCAAATGCTTTTGAAAATAATGTGTCTCCTGCCAAAATTGCCACATCATCTCCCCAAACTTTGTGAACGGAAGGCATCCCCCTTCTCATATCATCCTGGTCCATGATATCGTCATGAATCAATGAAAATGTGTGGATAAGTTCAATAGCCGCAGCAGACTTTAAAGCATTTTCACGATTTCCTCCAACAGCTTCAGAAACAATTAATGTTAATGCTGGCCTAAGCATTTTTCCACCAGCTCTTGTAAGGTAAACTGATGCTTCAGCAAGATTATCAGGAGTGATAATTGATAATTCTTGTTCAATTGTTTTTGTAATGTCAGTTGAATAATTCCCGAGTACTTCTTTTACATCGCTCATTTAAATCCCTTTTCCTCTTTTAACTTTTAAAAACTTGTGCTTGCGCATTTCTTAATATGTGAATATCATATCCAATCCTATAACCTTCTTCTTCAGCAAGTTCAGCATAAGCTGCAAGCATTGATAAATCTCCGTGTGCCGGAATAATATGTTGTGGTTTTACCATACGTAAAAATTCCCTGTGGTCTTCTCTTCCAGCGTGTCCGGAAACGTGAGCATTAGGATAAATTCTTGCACCTTTTAATTTCAATCTCCTTTCCATGATATGTCTATTTGCAGCATTGGTCGGGTTTGGAATAATAGGTGCGGAAATAATAACGTTGTCACCCTTTTTAATGTTGAAAGGAGTTCTGCCATTAGCTATTCTTGGAAGAAGAGCATCAGGTTCTCCTTGGTGACCTGTAGTTACAAGTAAATAATTGGCCCTATCTTCATCAGCCCTCATTAATGCCTTATTTACAGCCTTCGGAGATCCGTAAATGCTGGCATTTTTCGGTAATTTTAAAATTCCCAGGTTTTGTGCAATACCGCAGAACCTTTCCATTGACCTGCCGAGGAAAAATATTTCCCTATGGCTTTTTTTAGCAATGTCTGCAATGGCCTGCACCCTTTCAATGTGGGATGAGAATGTTGTAACAATCATACCTGTATCTTCTTCTAAAGGCCCTTTCATTACATCCTCTAAAATATTGCGGGCAATACGCTCTGAATGAGTTTTTACTTCCTTATAATTTATGGCATTAGTTGTTTCAACTATTAATGCAAGCACTCCCTCTCTTCCTAATTCCTTTAATCTTTTATAATCAGGCGGCGGAGATACTTTTTGGTGATTATCAAATTTGAAATCCAATGCATAAACAATAATCCCCTCTGGAGTATGCAAAACTGGAAATACCGCTTGAGGAATACTGTGTGTTGATTGAACAAATTCCAAAGTGATATCCTTTGAAAGTTTTAATTTATTTCCAGGGTTTAACGGTTTAATTTCATTAGTTACCTTGAATTTACGTTCCCCTTTAATCTGCTTTTCAATCAAAGCTGCAGTATAGGGTGTTCCAATTAATGGTGCATCATATCTATGTGCCAATTTGGCGACGGCACCAATGTGGTCCAAGTGACCGTGTGAAAAGACAATTCCTTTTACTTTACCGTCAACATCTTTCATTAATGTATCATCAGGAATTACCCCTCTTTCAATTAAATCTAAACTATGCATCCTGTCGATATCTGTATCTTCGTGCATACTAATTCTGTCAAGATGAATACCCATGTCAAAAATGATAACGTCTTCGCCAATTTTGACTGCAGTCATGTTTTTCCCGACTTCCTGGTATCCACCAATAGCGATTACTTCAACGCTCATGTTTCATCTCCTTGAATAATTTTTTGTGTTAATACCTCTTTCATTCAGCCATTCTCTTGTTTTCCCACGAATGACTAAATTTGATCGTTTTAATTCTTCAATGTTACTAGCTCCCACTAAAAACATTGCAATTCTTAATGAATCATTAAATCTTTGAATAAACTTATTTAAATTTTCTTGAGAAGAAGAATTCTTTAAAAACGGCAATGCCATACCTACAGCATCCGCTCCAAGAGCAATAGCTTTAGCCGCTTCAAGACCTGTTCGAATTCCTCCGGATGAGATTACCGGAACGTCAACCGCATTAACAACTTCGGCTGTGCTAATTGCAGTTGGAATTCCCCAATCCCAAAATATTTCGCCTAGATACCTATCTTCTGCACGGTATGTTTCAACAGCGGCCCAGCTTGTTCCGCCTGCCCCTTCAATATCAATATAATTAACTCCAGCATTAACTAACAGTTGAGCTGATTCTGCTGAAATTCCGCAACCAGTCTCCTTTGCAAGTACTGGAATGCTTACGGAATCTGTTATCTGGCTGATTAAATCAATATATCCTCTTGCATCCAAATCGCCTTCAGGCTGAATTGATTCCTGAAGAGGATTTAAATGAATGGCCAAAATGTCCGCATCTAAAATTTCGACAGCCTTTTCGGCCAAGTTCAATTGTGGAGCTCCAATATTTCCTACCAATAAACAGTCAGGAGCGTTTTCACGAACAATTGTATAAGTATCTTCCAATTCCGAATGTTCACATGCTGCCCTTTGAGATCCAACACCCATAGCAATTCCATTATTTTCAGCGGCAATTGCTAATTGTTTATTGATCTCCTTTGCAGCAGGATGACCTCCAGTAATGGCTGTTATAAATAAAGGTGAGTCTAATTTTTTACCGAAAGCATCTGTGGACAAGTCAATTTCCTGTTTGTCTATTTCCGGTAAAACATTATGAATTAATTCTATGTCTTCAAATCCATTAGTTTTGTCTTTAAACTCTACGTCATAATTTTCACATATTAATAAATGCTCTAATTTTCTATCTGAAATCATATGTTAATTTCCCCTTGAAATTACAGTTCCTTTAACTTCTTCGTTTTCTAAAACCTTAAAAATATTATTTTCAACTTCAGCATTTATTATCTTAGATTCGATTCCTAAATCCGCTAAATATAATAATTCTTTAATTTTTCCAACCATTCCGCCGGTTACATCAACATTTGTTGTTCCTTCCAGCGTGTCTAAATCTTCAAGAGAAGAAAATCTATCAAAAAATATTGCATCGTCATGAGTTTTCGGGTTCTTGTTATAAACGCCGTCAACATCTGTTCCGAGTATCACTCTATCAGGGTTAAGATTAATTGCCAAGTATTGTATGAGCTGGTCTCCTGAAATTACGCAAATCTCCAACTCCTCATCCAATACGACATCACCATAGATTACCGGAATAAATCCCTTTTCCAAGTATCTTTTAAAGGAATCAAGATTTCCATGGGTTATCCTTTTATTGGTAGCTGTCATAAAGCTTGAAGCAGGAACTGCTACAACAGGCAACCCTTCCTCTATAAATGCTTCACAAACAAGCATGTTCAGTTTTTTAACTGCATTCTGGGTTTCGCAAAAACCTATCCTTTTTTGAGGCCACTCTGATTTATCGAATTTCTCGCCGATTTTGTATTTTTTGGCTGGCGGATGTCCGAATGATCCTGCACCATGGACAATGATTAGCTCCTTATCTGATTTTTCCAATGAAGATTTGATTTCAGAAGCAATCCTTTTGAGGCTTGCAACATCAACTTCACTTTCTTTGGAGTCCTTATTGGTCAATATGCTTCCGCCAATCTTTAAGATAATCATAAAATCACTTGTAAACCCTTGAAGAAACTCCTCTTCTAGTAAATCTGACTTTCAAAATATTATCATCGCGAGCAATAGCTTCCGCCACTTCATCAACTTTTCCCGGACAAAGTGCAATAATACTGCCTCCACCACCTGCACCGGTAGTTTTGGAACCAATAGCTCCAGCTTCTCTTGCATTATAAACCATACGAGACAATTCTAATGTGTTTACACCGATAACATCCAAAAATCCATGATTAATATTCATCAATTCACCAATTTTATTGTAATCCTTTTTTAAGATTGCCTGTTTTGCATAATTTGTCAGGTTTCCCATTGCGCTAATAACAGGATTAATGATTTTTGGATTTTTATTCTTAAGGTTCTTTACGTCTTTAACCATCTTTCCGGTGTTTCCATGTTTTGTTGTATAGCCTACAACCAAAGGAGCATTGAAATTCACTTTAAAGTGTTCCACTTTTTTATTTCTTGACAAGTAAACAAGCCCTCCATATGTGGAAACAAGAGTATCCAGTGGACTGGCTACTCCCTGAACCGCTTGCTCAACCATATGAGCATCATGGGCCAAAGACTTTTTATTGAAACGAACATTATGATATCTGTATAATGCAGCTAGCGTAGCTACTGTAACGGCTGCAGATGAACCGAGTCCGGAACCAATAGGAACATTTGATGACAATGTAATTTCTATTGGAGAATGGTCGTGTGCTCTGTAAAGAGATTCTAAAATGTATCTGATAATGCCTGGCTTTCCTTTTGTTAGGATATATTTTTTTTCTTTTGAAAGCAATATTGCTTCAAATCCAATATCAGGTGCTTTGAAGATGGAGTCATCTGAATCTGACTCTTTAATTGTGACGTATGCTCTTTTATTAACTGCCCCTGCAATAGCAGGTTCTCCGTAAACTACAGAATGTTCGCCGAACAGAATAGTTTTTGCCGGAGCAGAAGCCTTAGCTATCATAAAAACACCTTATTTAAAAACTCCTGAAGCATATCCTACAACTGATGTTAAGTCCCCGGTAACATCTCCACTTGTTCGATAAGCCAATAGCTCACAAGTATCCATTTCACGCCTCTTTGAAAGTGAAATAGTGGTCATTACCGGACCATAACCACACATTGTAATATTGTATTGAATAACTTCTTCAAATAATTTGAATTCATTCATTTCTTCAATGTCCTCTAAAACAAATCCATCAACTTTATTTGCCTTTTCCTGATTGTTGAAATGGGACAAGTCAGTACTGGCAATAACGCAATAGGATTTATCCAATTTGTTTCCCGCTTCAAAAATGGCATTAGCCAAATCTGTTGAAGTTAGGAAATTTTGAGTTCCCATAGTAATGGGAACTATTTTGAAATCAGAAGAAAAATATTGTAAAAATGGTAGCTGGACTTCTATGCTGTGTTCTCGAATATGGGCATGAAAATCTGCGCTGGCAAAATCCGAAACGGAAATTATCTCATCCGCAAATTCACCATCCACTTCAACACTGCCCAAAGGAGTGATCCATTCCCCCTCATTAAAAACAGAAATTTCGCTACCGAAACCCGTATGGTTAGGGCTCAATATAATAAAAACTTCAGGAAAACCATTTTCAACGATTTTGCAATAGCCATGTGAAGCTATTGCACCTGAATATTGATAACCTGCATGTGGAACCATAACATTGATAGGGTACTCTGTACCTTCAAAATTACTTATTTCTGGAATAAAACCGACGCCTGAATCATCTAAAAAACAGCTTTCAATAAGTCTTGTTAGATTTTCAGCATCTCGCGGATAAAATGCTCCAGCAACAGCAGGTTGTCTTATCATTTGACTCACTTAAAATTTAAGTTCGAAGTCAGTTGCTTCAATATCCAAGTCACCGTCTTCAGGAATGTCTCCTCTTTCTCTTAAGATTTGTCTTGCAAGTAACCAGTATACTAAAGCAATAGCTTTTCTACCTTTGTTGTTTACAGGTACTGCAATATCAACAAAACTGAGTAAGTTTTCAGTATCACATAATGCTACAACAGGAATTCCGTTTTGTTTGGATTCTAAGATTGCTTGAGCATCTGATCTTGGGTCAGTTACAACGATAATTTTTGGTTCGATGAATTTAGCATAATTTGGGTTAGTTAAAGTACCAGGGATGAATCTGCCAGGAATGGTTTTTGCACCGGTAATTTCACCGAATTTTTTAACAGGGGCCTGACCGTATTGTCTGGTAGCCACTACTAAAATATCCTCTGGGTCATATTTTGCTAAAAGTTTTGCAATTTGTCTGATTCTTTCATCGGTTTTTTGAATATCCAATACGTATAAACCGTCGGATCTTACTCTGAAAATGTATTTTTCCATATCACTAGTCTTTTGTTGGGTTCCGATATGTAAACCAGCTGCTAAATAATTATCTAAGTCAATTAAAAGTTCGTCATTTGCCATTTTTTCACCTATATTTAATCTTCATCTTCAATTTTTACACATTCATTAGGACAAACGTCCATACATACTTCACAATAACTGCATTCTGAAGGATCGGTAATTACAATCTTGTCTCCTTCAAGAACTAAAACTTCCATAGGGCAGACATCAGCACATTCTGCGCAGTCAGCACCATCACATTTATCATAATCAATAGTTACTTTAGCCATATTAATCTCCCCAAAACGTTTTAAAATGTCCCCATTTTTGGATTTGGAAGCTCTTCTTCAATACGGATAAGCTCATTTAATTTAGCTATTCTTTCCCCACCAATAGCTCCGGTTTTAATCATTGGAGATGCAAAACCAACAGCCAGATGAGCAATAGTTTCATCAGTAGTTTCACCGGATCTGTGAGATACTACCGGAACAATGTTATTCTCCTTAGCCAATTTTACTGTAGCGTAAGTTTCGGATAATGAACCAATCTGATTCGGTTTGATAATGATGGCGTTTGCAGCTTTCATTTCAATACCTTTAGCTAAGATTTCCTTGTTTGTTACAAATAAATCATCGCCGCAAATCAGACATTTATCCCCTACTTTTGCAGTCAATTGAGCAAACCCTTCAAAGTCGGCTTCATCAAATGGGTCTTCTACATAAAACATATTGTAAGTATCAATAATATCTTTTACGAAATCTATTTGATCTCCGGTATCCCTTTTAATACCATCTTGAGCATAAACATATTTTTGCTCATCCGCATTCCATAATTCGGATGCGGCCATGTCTAAAGAAGGTCTGATTTCAATACCTAACTCATCACCAACTTCTTCACAAGCCTGAGCTTGGATTTCTAAAGCTGAATCATTTGCAATATTAGGCACCCATCCTCCTTCATCACCTTTACCGCCGGTAAAGTTTGAATCTTTAGTTTGAATTAATTCTTTCAATCTTTTATGAACGGAAGCATTGGCAAAAATTGCATCACTAACGCTAGTGGCTCCAATAGGAACAACTAAGAATTCCTGAATATCCGGTGCATTAATGCCTGCGTGTGCTCCTCCATTCATCATATTTCCAAGAGGGAAAGGTAATTCATTAACTAAGTTTCCACCAATGTATTTATATAATGGCATATTATAAGATGCAGCTGCAGCTTTAGCTACTGCCATTGAGATTGCTACAGTAGTATTGCCTCCAATAGCAGATAGATTGTCGGTTCCGTCAACTTCCCTTAATACCTCATCGATAGTTGCCAAATCCTCAGCATCCATTCCGATGAGTTCAGAAGCGATTAGGTCTTCCATTTCACTTACAACTTCATCAATTCCACCTTTAGGGTAGGATACTACTTCTCTTGAACCAGTACTTGCCCCGCTAGGTGCGGCAGCTCTACCTGAACTATTCCAAGTAACTACATCTACTTCAATAGTCGGGTTACCTCTGCTGTCCAAAATCTTTCGAACTTGGACGTCCTCTATTATACTAACCAAAAAAAACACCTCAGTGCCATTTAATTTATTACCAACTAACCTATACCCTTAAAAAATCAGTAAGTTTCTTTATAGAGTTATGTTGGTATTTTTTATTTTTTTTAAATAAATATTAGGAATAAATAGAAAAACTATTTATTCATCTCTAATTACATCTAATGGTAAAACTCCAGCTTTGAGTTCTTCGTAAGCTATGTCAATTGGATCTAAAGAGTCCTTAATTTCCACCAAAGGTTTAGCCCCCATAGATATTTGAATTGCTCTAGCTCCAAGAAGTCTAGCTCTTTCAAACCTTGTTAACTTTTTTTCAACATTCATGAATATTACTTCCATTTTTAGGCATATATTTTACCAAGATTTACATTTACAATAAAACAATATCCCTACAACTTGTAAAAATTATTCCCAAGTTTCCACATGAGAAATTAACATTCTTCTACAACAATATCTAGTTAAACCTAAGTCATCTAAAACATCTTTAGACTTTTCACCATTTTCATTTACTCTTTTGTTATATTCATCAAAGTAAGCTGAAACAGGTTTACCACAACTTAAACATCTTATAGGAATCATTTATATCATCTTTTTAGTTTAAATAAAATATTAAATTACAGATGAAATTATCTGTAACTTTTTTGTTTACGTGCTCTTGCTCCAGGACCACCATATTTTTTAGGTTCTGAACGTCTTGGGTCACCTACTAACATGGTTCTGTCATATTGAATGAATTTTTCTTTTAAATCCATATCTTGTGACCATTGGACAAGTCCTTTTGCAATTACCATACGTGCAGCTTCAGCTTGGCCCATTACTCCTCCACCAATGACTTTAACATTGATGTCAACTTCATTAGCTAAGTCGCCTGCTAATTTTAATGGTTCTTGTAATTTTAAATTAGCAAGTTCCGGGGAGTATAATTCTAAAGGAACTTTGTTAATTCTTACTTTACCAGTTCCTTCACGAACAGTACCTCTTGCGATAGCTGTTTTACGTTTTCCACTAGTATGAATAACTTTAACCATAATCACACATCCATTTATCTAAAAGGTAGCTCCTAAAAGTTTGGAAATTTCTCCTAACTCGATACCTTTTTTAAGATCTTTGTATTCTGCTTCAGGAACTGAAGTGAGTTCTGCATCTGCATATTCTGCTGGTACGCCAACAAATGCTTTTAAGCCTTTGTATGCAGTTTTACCTTTTGCTTTTTTGAAAGGTAACATTCCCCTTACAGTTCTTCTAAATATATCATCTGGTCTTCTAGGATATTTAGGACCTAAGTCACGAGGGTT
>NZ_JBGUWC010000097.1:0-1749 GCF_045220775.1 Methanobrevibacter sp. | reverse complement strand
TTGCAATTTTTTATCTGCTCTTATTGTTGAGATTTCGGAATAATAATTATCTTTTTAGAATTGCTTGATTATTGAGCAGACACTAATTAAATATTTTTACAGTCCCAGCAAAAAATAATACATAAGTTTTGATTTGAAGATTTATACATTATTTACATTTACATCTTTTTCCATAGTAAATCACTTTTCTAATATCACTCTTTTTCAATTCCCAAAAAGTAGCCTGTATAAACATTCCTCGGCTTATCCAATCATCTTTGAAAGTTTCGATAAGAAATATTCTTTCCAAGGATTTTCTTTTTATGATTTCCTGTTCATCAGATGACATCAATTCAAATGTATTATAATCTTCCTCACTCTTTGAAAAATACCAATTACTCAGTACAAAATGCCAATTTTCTTCATCACTCAACAAAACCTGATCATCAGACTTTTCTATCTCAAGACAGACCATAAGTTCTTTACTTCTGAAATCCATCCGCCTTAAATCAGGTTTCTTGTGCTCTCCATATGTCGTGTGCCATGCCCATACAGGATATTTTACATTTTGCGGAGGCTGACCGATTTTTTCTTTCATTTGTCCGACAAGCCAATCATAAGCATCATAAAAATTCATTTCAGTCAGACATTCTGACAGTTCAGGCTTACATCTGTATGCACCGTCTTTCATAATAGAATCATACACTTCAACAGGCTGTAATGTCCATAATTTCATTTCCGCACCACTCTCCCTACCCATTTTACAGAAAAATGATAGTTCAAAAATCACATTCATCAACTGTTCCTGTCAATTCAGCCCATCTTGCATATAAAAATTTTGCGTATAAAACATCATTCAAACCATAACACCCTATTGAATAGCCGTCATTCATTTCAATCAAAAGCGTTCTCCCGTCATCCGTAACACCAAAATCCAAAGTATAAGCTGACGGAAAATCAACACATTTTTCAACAGCTTTTTCTATCAATTTTTCATTGCAAACAAGTGTCTTATCACCTTTGTAATGCTGTATTCCAATAATTTCTCCATTCAGAATAAAACAACGCCATTCCGAAAGAAAATCCACCACTTCACTGCATAACATTTTTGTTTCACCGTTTAAATTGTCGTATTCACTCAAATCTTTATCAGAATTTATAACCATTCCCTGAGCAATTTTTTCTTCAACAGGCTTTACAAAAAACGGCATTTTCTCATTATGCAAGTTTTTCAATTCAGTTGTCCATATACGTCTGCCCAAAATATAATTCAATTCATCGGGATAATTATAATTTTCAGTCTGTATTCCATATTCATCTAAAACTGAACTCATTATCAGCATACCGCCTACAACTATATCCTCTTTTTTACGAAAAGCAATTTCTTCATTTGTCGTAAAAAGCACACATTCAAATCCAAGTTTTTTAAAACCGTTATAAGCCACCCGACATTCCTCATTCCATGGTTTTCCACGAAAAGAATGTATAAATGCGTATCTGCAATTTTTCTTCATTCAAAAATCACATCCATAAGTCTGTAAAAGTTATGTATATTCTGATTGTCGGAAAGTCCCGATACCTGCCCATCACCTGCTTCTATGATTTTCCATGTACCGTCTGAAAGTTCCGCATAATCAACTGTATAAAACGTACTCGGCAAATTTCTGTATTTTTCAATAAATTTTTGGTGTTAGTCGGAAAAAATGGGCTTTTAGGTATTCCAAAATCGAAAAGTGTGGTATAATGATAATATAAGTTATCGAAAGGATG
>NZ_JBGUWC010000096.1:0-20350 GCF_045220775.1 Methanobrevibacter sp. | reverse complement strand
GACCGTGACGTTCCTGGATGGTGGGAATTTAGGCAAAATCTGGATGAAATCAGAAAAGAATTGGAATTGGACCCTCCATTGATGCCGTCAAAGGAAGTCATTGATGAAGTAAGTAAAATATTGACAATAACAGGGTTTAAAGACAAAATCGAAAGGATTAGAGCAACTCAGGAGGTTGAAAAATGAAGTACATTCCAGATAAGGACATTCTTTTGTTCAGAAGTTGCCTTGTAAGTGTAGAGTATCCGGGTGTAGAAGCATCTACAAAATTTGTATTTGATAAATTGGGTATAAAATATAAAATTTCAGACAAGCAAACCTGCTGCACCGGCCTTGGGCATTACTCTGACGTATTCGACCAGATTGATACAACAGCTATTGGAGCGCGCAATTTTAAGATAGCTAAAGAGGAAGGCTGCCCTAATCTTGTAATGATGTGTGCAACATGCTATGCAATCAATAAAAAATCAGTAAAATTGCTCAATAAAAAGGATGATTTGAGAAATCACATTAACAAATTATTTGACGATAATGGCTTATCACACCTTAAATATGAAAAGGATGACCTAAAACCCACTGAAAACATTTTTCATGTAGTTGACATTCTCTATGGCAAAAAGGATGAGATAAAAAATCACATCAAATATGATTTAAGTGATTATACGATAGCCACCCATCACGGATGCCATTACTGCAAGGTGCACTATGAAGATACCATAGGGGGAGTAAGGGATCCCAATATCATGGACGAGCTCATAGAGGAATGCGGTTGCAAGACAATCGGTTGGTATGACCACAAAAGGGCTACTTGCGGAACAGGTTTCAGGCAAAGGTATTCTAACCCTGAGCTGTCATTTACGGCTACAGCCGATAAGATGAATGCAATCGATGATGAGGATGTCGATATTCTGGTTCACTTATGCCCTAATTGCCATATTCAGTTTGACAGATATCAGCACTTGATTGGTGAAAGGGAAGGCAGGAATTTCAAGGCAATACACTTGAACATAACGCAGTTCATTGCACTGGCCATGGGGGGAGACTTTGATAAGGTCATAGGTGTTAAAGCCCATACAGTTCCGATTGACTCAGTCATTAAGGAGTTGAAGGAGGTTTCTAAATGAGGGATGATTTGAAAGTTGGCGTATTTTTATGTGAATGTGGGGGAAACATTGCAGACATTGTTGATTTGGACAAAGTCCGCAGTGAACTTGACGTGGAATTCATTGGACAATTCGAAAACTTATGTTCTCTAAATGGACGTAAGCTTATTAGGGAAGCAATATTCGATTATGACTTGGACCGTATTGTTGTAGCGGCATGCTCACCGATAAGCCATGAAAAAACATTCCAGGACTATGTAAAACCGCTGAACCCTTATCTAATGGACATGGCAAATATACGTGAACAATGTTCATGGGTTCATTCAGATAAAGAGAAAGCAACCCACAAGGCCATTACTCTCATTAACGCATCAATCGAGAAAGTTAAACAATCAGATGCTGTAGATCCAATCTATTGTCAGACTCCTGATGAAGTGGCTGTCATAGGTGGTGGAATCGCAGGAATGAATGCAGCACTATCTCTTGCAAAGCAGGGAAACAAGGTAACCCTTATAGAACAGTCCCCCTCAATCGGAGGGCATATGGCAAAGATAGGAAAGGTATTCTCACCTGTAAAGATAGCTGAAGAATGCGGAATGTGCCTATTAAACCCAATATTGAATGAAATCGTCTGGAATGAGAATATTGAGGTATTGACAAACACCAAAGTCATCGAAGCCGAAAGGCGTGCAGGAACATATAACCTGATTTTGGAGAAATCCCCAAGGTATGTCGATGAGGAAAAATGCATTGCATGCGGCAAATGTGCCGAAGTGTGTCAAGTTGAAGTTCCGAATGACTGGAATGATAATTTATCAATGCGTAAAGCTATTTATAGGCCATTTGGGCAATCCTATCCGGAAGCATATGTAATAGATATGGAAAACTGTTCAAAATGTGGGGATTGCTTTAGGGCATGCAGCATGAGGGCCATTAAATTAAAAAGAAAGCCGGAAAAATGCCTTCTTCAGGTCGGTTCAATCATCGTTGCAACAGGCCATAAGCTATTCGACATGGAAAAAAGGCCTGAATACGGATACACCCGCTATGATGATGTGATAACACAATCAGAACTGGGCCGTATCACCGGTGTTAACGGACCTACAAAAGGAAAGCTTCTTAAATCAAACGGTGAGGTTCCAAAACGTGTCGTAATGATACAGTGTGTAGGGTCCCGTGACGAAAAGCCGGACGGGCACAAGTACTGTTCAAAGATATGCTGTACTGTTGCGCTCAAGAATGCAAACATCATCAAGCACAAATATCCTGATACTGATGTCTTGATATGCTATACTGATGTTAGGACTCCAGGAATGTTTGAAAAGTACTACAAGCACACCCAGGAAAATGAGGTTCGTTTCCTAAGGGGACGTCCGGGTGAAGTGGTTAAGAAAGGAGACAACTTCATTGTAAGGACTGAAGACACCCTTAAGGGCGAATTTGTTGAAATCGAAGCTGACATGGTAGTGCTTTCAACAGCAATGGAGCCGTCAGAAGGCACTAAAGAGATAGCTGAAATATTGAATATAGGAACTACAGAAGACGGTTTTATCAAGGAATCACATCCAAAAATCAAGCCTGTAGCCACTGATGTTCAGGGAATATTTGTCTGCGGAACAGCACAGGATCCAAAAGACATTACAGACTCAATCATGCAGGCAACTGCTGCTGCTTCAAAGGTTAGCGAGTACAACTATGGTGGAGTGGAAATAGAGCCGTTCATTGCAGAGATTGATAATGAAAGATGCATACTTTGTGGCGAATGTATCTCAAGATGCAAATACAAATCAATGAGCATACAAAACGATGAGGTTTACATTGACCCGATGAGCTGCATGGGTTGCGGAAAATGTTTAATCGGATGCAATCAAAGGGCAATTACAGTAAATGGTAACATTGATGAAAAAATCATGTCCACAATTAAGGGAGTACTTTCTAAAAAGCAAGACAATCAGCGCATGATTTTGGTGTTCTTGGATAATATAGGATATACTGCTGCAGACAATATTGGAGTGAACAGATTATCCTATCCTGAATCAATACATATCATTAAGGTAATATCTGTAAATAGGGTAAGGCCAAGGCATATCAGATATGCACTTGAAAATGGTGCTGATGGTGTATTTATAGGTGAATTCCCTGGGGATTTAATGTATGATGAAGTGGAACGTAAAATACAACGGGTAAAAGACAGGATTGAAGAGTTAGGTGAAGATCCAAGAAGAGTAACATTTTCAAAAGTTTATATTCCGTACTTTTCAGGGCTTGCTCGTAAATTCATAGAATTCGATAAAAAAATTGCAGAGTTGGATGGGTCAGAATTATAATCTTTTTATGATTTCTTTTCCCAAATTTGTGCATTTGTATAGTCTACCTTTCCTTACTTCTTCATTTACACAGGTTACCAGTTCTTTCTTTTTTAAATCAGAAAGTGCAGCTGAAACTTGGCTTGTTTTTATGTCAAGGGTGTTTGCAATTTCTGATGGCATTTTCAATTCATTGCCAATCGATTTTAGTGTGTTTGTTCTGTAAGGAGATATCTTAACATAGCCAAGTATTTCAAAAATTTCTTTCTCATCCATGATAATAATTAATTGATATAAATAAAAATCTTTATATATCATTTATATGCTTTTATATGTGTTTATTAATAATTTAAACATAATTAAAAAACACTTATTAATTATTGTGTATATATTTACTATTATGCCTAAATTTTGCAGTGAATGTGGTAGTGAAATTAGGGAAGGTGATTTTTGTCCGAATTGCGGCAAAAAGGTAACTGTAAGAATTCCTAAAGTAATCGAAGATGTATCATATAGGCAATTAATTAAAGAAATAGTCTATATTGAAGAAAATGGTCAGTATAGATTGTCTAAAGCCAAATTGATAGGTGTTGCAATATTCCTTTACTGTACTTTAGGGGCAATTGTACCTGGTTTGTCCTCAATGGCGTCAAATCCTCTTTCATTTATATTTTTCTTTTTGATATGCTTTATTGTAGGGCTGTTTTACTATTGTGTCTGTAGGGGAATTGGCTATTTGGTCAGAACATATATTCTTAAATGATATCCATAAACCTTTCTTTGATTTCAACTGGGCTTAAATCTATAATAGGTGCTTTGGAATTACCAGATTCAGTATTATAGACTATAAAGCTTGCATCATCGCTTTTTATGAATTCCTTTAAGTTGATATCTCTAAAATCATAGCTATTTTTAAATCCGACTCCTCTTGCAACGTCAACCAAATCCACAACCTGAGCATAGGTGTCCTGATTTCCTGTTGAGCCATATGCACCATTGTCTATTACAATCCAAGTCAAGTTTCTGGGATTGTTTGCAAATACTGTTACAAGTGAACCCATATTCATAAGAAGTGATCCGTCTCCATCAATTACAACGATATCCCTGTTAGGTTGTGCCAGTGCCAATCCAAGGCCTATTGATGAAGCAAGTCCCATTGAACCTATCATATAGAAGTTTTCATCCCTGTCTTTGATATCGTATAATTCCCTTGATGGAAATCCGATATTGCAAATGACCAATTCATCGTCAATGTATTTCATTATCTCTTCAATAGCTTCTCTTCTTGCCATATTATCACCAGTATTTAATTTCCAATAATATGCTAACAGGTTTTCCCTCTTCAACTGACAAATCCCAAGCTTCCTTTATGTCTTCATATGCGCCTTCAGGAGTTCCTGGCTTGAAAAATTTGAAGTCCATTGCCTTCAATATTCTTGGAGTTGACATTCCCATTGGGACCTGTCCGCAAATGCTTTCCCCTTCAGTTCCTCTGTGGCTCATTATCATAATCAGCGGCATTTCGTATAGCTCAGTCAATGATTTCAATGCATTTATTGAGTTTCCAAGCCCGGAATTCTGCATTAATATAGCCGGCTTTTTGCCGCCAAGATATGCTCCGGCACATATTCCTATTCCTTCCTCTTCACGTGTTACAGGAACGTGTATTATTCCTTCGTCCTCATCAATCATGTTTAATATTCTTGATAGATTTACGCATGGAACGCTTACGACAAAATCGATTCCAACATCTTTAATGGCATCAAAAATAGCTTCACTACTATCCATATTTATCACTTCTTGATTACTATTTGTATGAAATGATATTTAAATTATAGATATCCATTCAATTTGAAATCTTTTGAATATTAATATCATATTTTCATTTTTATTAATGTAAATTTTAAGATTATTGATTAGATTAATAGAAACCTTTTTATTTAAAATAAGAGTAATATAAAATCATGTTTGATAAACTACCAATTTCTTCTGAAACAGAAAGAATTTTAACCAAATCATTAGATGAGGAAATTAGTGTTGATGAAGCCAATCATCTGATGAATATTAGGGGGGCTGATTTTTATCCTTTGCTTGCAACTGCCGATTATCTGAGGCAGAAAATCGTTGGTGATGATGTTACATTCATTAATAACTGCAATATTAATTTTACCAATATATGTAGGGTCAGATGCGGCTTTTGCGCATTTGGAAGGGATCCGGACGATCCTGATGCATACCTTTTAAATGACGAGCAGATTTTAGAGAAAGCAGAAGGTGCCGTTCGAAACGGAGCCCGTGAATTCACATTGATGGGTGGAGTGCTTGAAGATGCAGACATCGAATACTATGAGCATCTGCTTACCCTATTGAAGGACAACTATCCTAATGTTGCAATACACGGATTTTCACCGACAATGGTCAGAGATGCATGTTCAGTTTCTGGCATGAGTATTGCAGAAGGTTTTGAAATACTTAAAAAGGCAGGTCTTGACACATTGCCAGGCACTGCAGCAGAAATTTTGACTGACAGGTCCAGAGAAATCATATGTCCGGAAAAGGTAAGCGTTTCCGAATGGATAGACATCGTAAAGACCGCTCAGGAAGTCGGAATTCCAGGTTCTGCAACAATAATGTACGGGCATGTGGAAACTTTAGAAGAAAGGGTAGAGCACATTGATATTATCAGACAAATCCAACAGGATACTGGTGGTTTTACAGAATTCATTCCAATGACATTTATGCATGAGTATTCTCCAATCTTTTTGGAAGGCCAATCCAATCTTGGAGCTACAGGAACTCAGGATTTAAAGTTATATGCCGTTTCAAGGCTGATGCTTAGGGATCTGATTCCAAATATTCAGGTGTCATGGGTGAAGATGGGTTTCAGATTTGCTCAAGTGGCGCTGACTGCAGGTGCCAATGATTTGGGTGGAACATTAGGAGGAGATGAATTGTCCGAGGCGTCAGGTGCGCCTGACGGTGTTGAAGCGTCAATCGATACTCTTTCAAGGATGGTAAAAGACCTGGGCAGAAATCCGATTGAAAGGAATTCTACATATACTGAATTCTATCAGATAGAGTGATACCATGAATAAGTTTATTGCATTTGATGGATTGGATGGCTGCGGTAAGGATACGCAAGTGAGGCTGCTTTCTGAGATGTATCAAAGCAAAGGCAGGGACGTTACCGTAAGGTCACATCCATGTAATGATAATAAATTCGGCCGCAAATCAAAGCAGGCTCTTCTAAAGACAGGTAAAATCAACCATCTTAAGGCTACACTTTATTTTGGCCTCGATGCGCTTAGGTCAGTTCAGATGTACTGTTATAATAAAAATACTGATATTGTTATTTTTTCAAGATACACTTTGGCGGTTGCATACCTGCCGAATGTAGTGAATGTAATTGTATATAAAATAGTTTCATTCATTCTTCCAAAATCAGATTGCATGTTCTTTTTGGATGTAAGTCCTGAAGAATCATTAAGAAGAATAAAATCACGCAACGAAGAGGAAGAAATGTTTGAAAACATTGAAGCACTTAGAGAAACTCGTTCAAGGGCAAGCAAAGTGCTTTACGAATGGAATGTCATTCCTGCCGATGATGCTCCGGAGGTAATTTCCGAAAAAATTATTGCAAAATGTCTAGAATCAGATAAGGCATTATCATAATACTTCTTTTATGCCTTCATTGGTGATTATCATCATTGAGTTTAGATTTTCCAAAAGCAGTGATGCAATTGGATGGGTTTGGATGTCCTTGTGCATGAAGACAATCTCTTTTTCAACTATATCAATCCAATTGACATGATATATAACAACGCCATTAACGATTAATCCTAAAAACTCTGGAATATATCTGTCAGGGTTAACCTCTTCAAAATACTGGTTGTTCCTTAAGATTTCTCTCAAAATTTCATCCATTCTAAACACCTTTTCTTTCATAAACGAATTTAGGAACTGCCTTGTCCAAAGGATCGAATGTTTCCCTGTTTTTGACTTCCATGCATTTCATGCTCACCTTTGAGTGAAGTGAAGAAGGCAGTCTTAAAATCCTTTTCAAATCGATTGTAACTTTGGCGTCAATTGTTGCAAGGTTTACACGAGCCATCGCTTCAACAAGATTTTTATATCTTCTAGGGCCGATATCCCTTTTGAAATAGCCCCAATTGTCATTTTCAAGGTGATGTCTTGAAGCCATGATGTCCTTCATCAGCTTCGGATTTATGCCGTCAATCTTTTCATTGCCAACCAAATGCTGAATGTTGAACTTGACCTTATCGGTAAATATTTTGGAATAGCCGACCGGAATTGTGAAATGCTCAAAGTTGAAGCTCTGGTTTGAAACTTCGGAGTTGATGAATTGGGATTTGGGAACTTCAGCGCCTGCGGCATATTTCAGGACTTCGGACCTTAGCTCGCTGTTTGCTGTCATCATCTCCTCATCCAGAATCCTGATGTGGTATCCTCTTCCGGAATAAACCAAATGTATGTTTTTCAGGCCCAAATCGCCTTCCAATGTGTCAATTAATGAGTTCACGATTTCTAAAGCTTCTCCAAGACAGGTTTCACATACCCCATCACATTGACAAGTTCTGATTGGAATATCCTTTGCATCCACGTCGAAAATATATTCGGCCTTGAGCCAATCTTCTCGCCTTCGGGGATTGTTGTAGAAAGCTACTGAAATGTAAGCTGCAAAGGGAGCCTTATACCTTAGGAATTTTTTTAAAGACTCGGGACCTCTGAATACCTTATATCTGTCGTTAGGTCCTCTACCGTTATGGTCAAAACCGAATTCCCTTTTCCTTAAATCGGTAGATATGAATTCAGGCAAGTCTTTGACTGACCATTCTTCACGGTAATATTGTCTTCTCTCTTTCAGGCTGGCTTTAGAAAACATGATTATAAGTTACTTTTTTAAAGTATATATTTATTAGGTAAGTGTGCATTTGCAGAGTAATGATTTTGCACACTTTTATTAATTATGATTGTTAAAATAAGTTTATGGAAGAGATAGTTGAAGTAATCGGAGTTGAGCATCTAAAAGTAATCTTGTCAAGCCTAACGCCCGAAGAGATTGTAAGGCCTGCCTATGAAAACTGGCAGGCGGGAATCAGAACAGGCCATACGGTACTGAATTTAGAGAACGGCAGGGTTTACGGGCTTGGAATAGAATTCAATCAGCTTCCATTGGCCGATAATATTTACATTGAACTGTTCACAATAGATTCATATGAAGATCCGATTGATGAAGAGGAATTTTTCTCCGAAAAGGAATATGAGGAGTTTCTTGATTTCAGCAGCACAGAACCGAGCGAATATGTTCCGGATATCATAACAGAATTCTGTGAGATAAAGGGAATTGATGAGGACATGAGAAAAATCGGGCTTCTTGCATATAATTTCAAAAAAGAGGAACAGGCCAATTACAATATGTGGGAAACAGCTATCTTGAATAAGTATTATGATGCGATATATGAAAACCATAATCCATTCTCATTTTCACCGCATAGTATGTAATCATTCTTGCTGATTATCCAATTGATATTTTTTACGTCCGTAGCAGGATAACGGGTTGTTGATGCCTTTGCAGGACTTGTCCGGATGGCATAGGTTAGGCAGGTGTATCTTAATTTTCTCGCAGCTCATCGGTGTGTACCATTTTGTTTCGCCTTCGTGGTTGATATCAACCTTTTCATGCATTCCAAAACCCAGCTTTGATATGATGTTTATTTTTTCCTGTGGCTGGTCTTCAAATAATGGTGGTGAACAGTTGTCTGCCGCATCAAAAATCAATGGCAGAATCTCATTTTCAGTAATGCTCAAATCAGGATCCATGTCTGAAACTTTCACGGTTTCGTCTGATGCAAATATTCTTGGATATAGTCTTGCATATGAAGCGAATGAAGTTAAAAGAAGCACGATTGCATCGTTACGTCCTCCTGAAGATACTCCTTCAACGGTTGTCTTAATACAAGGAGGAAACGCATCAGGATTCAGTTTTCCAGCTTGAACTGAACCGTATATTCCTCCGCTTCCAGCATAATATTGGTTGTATTTGCTGATTTCATCCGGAATGAATTCCTTCAGCTCCTCGCCGATTTTGATGATTGCAGGATGGATTTCAATTCTTGCAGACATCTCCTTGATTCTTGCAATGTACTCTTCGGTTTTCTGCATTATCAGTCTTGAAAGAATCTGTTCCTTGACGCTTTCTCCTACTAAGATGTTATACATCCTATCCGGACTTCTGTCGTGGAATTTGTCTGAAAATCTATCTAGAAAGTCGTCCTGTTGAAGTATGATATTTCCATTGTCAATCAACAAGTCGGTAAGCTTAAGTTTTTTTGATGCCACGACATCTTTAAGTGATTTCCACTCGATTGCCCCGTCAGTCTTTACCTCATCAAGCACTTCATCTATTATGTCTGCCCTTGCCATTGGAGGTATCTTTGCAAGCCTTTCCAAAATGAGTGTTCCCTGTGATTCAATGAACAGTCTTGTTTCACGTGATCCAAGGTTGAACTGGATTGCAATTGCCTGGCACAATATGTGGAATGTCACGACATCCTGCTGGAATAGTTCACTGTTTGTCAAGTATTCGAATTCTGATTGTGTGAAGTTCTTGTTGTTTTTCTTCTCGATTGCCCATTGGATGCGCTTTATAGCCAAATCATGGTATGATTTTGGAATTAGGGAGTCATCTGAAATTCTTTGATTGGTAGTATGGACACATAAATCTATTAGCGATTCATCTTCTTCGAATATCTGATTTAAATCCCCATATTTTCTGATGATTCCTCTTCCTTCGTCGGACAATGGGTTTATATAAGAAACTTCAGCCATGTTTCTAACTTTTTATTTCATATTTTAAATAGATTGCTCATTTTTAAAATCAATATTGACTTTATTTTAGTATTATATAACAATGTTAAAAATAATAATTTATTATATATGAGCAACATATTTATTAAATGTTTAAAATAATAAAGGGGATTGAATAAATGTCAAAAATTTTCATTTCATGTGCACTTCCTTATGCAAATGGACCATGTCATTTGGGACACATCCGTTCAACCTATTTGCCTGCAGACATATATGCAAGGTACAATCGTATGGTTGGAAATGACGTTTTAATGGTTTGCGCAACAGATGAGCATGGAACTCCAATTGCAGTTAAGGCAGATAAGGAAAACAAAAAACCGATTGAAATTGCAAAAAGATATCACGATTTAATAGTAAAAGATGTAGAATCAATGAACATCTCTCTGGACAACTTTACAAGAACCACTGATGAAGCCCATTATGAGATAGCCAAGAACTTCTTTAAGGATTTATATGACAACGGCTTCATATACAGGGAAGATATCCAACAATTATACTGTCCGAACTGTAATAAATTCTTGCCGGACAGGTATGTCGAAGGATTATGTCCGGTCTGCGGATCTGAAGCAAGGGGAGACCACTGTGAAAAATGTGGAAGGGCTCTTGACCCGACAGAACTTGACGAACCGCACTGCATTACCTGCGGAACAACTCCTATCATCAAAGATACTTTCCAATATGCATTCAAGCTATCAGAATTTGAGGATGACTTGAAGGATTACATCAGTAACAATGAAAACTTGCCGGCCAATGTCAAAAACTATGCTGCCAACTGGCTGGATGACGGATTGAATGACTGGATTTTGACAAGAGATATGGATTGGGGTATTCCAGTACCTCTTGATGAGGCAAAAGGCAAGGTATTGTACGTTTGGATTGAAGCGTTCCTTGGTTACATCTCATCAGCATCACAATGGTCAGCCCAATCAGGACTTAAATGGGAAGAGTATTGGAATGACTTTGTTGTCCATTTCATAGGAAAGGATATCATTTACCACCACTCAATCTTCTGGCCAGGCCTTTTGAAAGCATATGGATGCAAATTGCCAGATATGATTTATGCAGGTGAATTCCTCTCACTTGAAGGGGAAAAGATGTCTACAAGCAAAAATTGGGTTATATGGATTGCTGATTTCGTAAAGGATTATGACCCGGATCTTTTAAGATATTTCTTGACAATCAATGCTCCTTTGAATAAGGATTCCGACTTTTCATGGGATGATTTCCAAAGAAGAAACAATGACGAATTGGCTGATGTGATCGGAAACTTCCTGCACAGGACATTTACATTTACCCGCAAGTATTTTGACAACCAAATCCCTGAATATGCAAATCCTTCCGATGAAGATGAAGAATTCAAAAAGGCCATTGAAGAGTTGCCTGCAAAAGTTGGTCAATATATCTCTAACTTTGAATTTAGGGAAGGATTGCTTGAAATATTTAAAGTGGCCAAAAAAGGAAACAAATATTTCAATGACCAAGAGCCATGGAAAGCAGTAAAAGAGGACATGCAAAAGGCAGCTAATTGCCTTTATTTATCTAATCAACTGGCAAAGGCATTGGCTTTCACATTGAAACCGTACCTGCCGACCAAAGCTGATGCAATAGCAAAAATAATGAACATTGACGATTTGTCTCAATGGAATGATGCGGCGGTATTCCTTCCGTCAGGCCATGCAATCAATAAGGCAAAACCATTATTCAAAAAGATTGATGATGAAGTGATTGAAGCCGAAAAGGCAAAATTGCAAGAAAACCTAAAAGAAAGCAGTGAGGATGAAAATATGAGTGATTTAATTAGCATTGATGATTTTGATGAAGTAGTAATTAAGATTGGACAAGTATTGGAAGCGGAAAAAATAGAAAAATCCGACAAGCTATTGAAATTGAAAGTGGATATCGGCGAAGAAGAGCCAAGGCAAATCGTTGCAGGGCTTGCCAAATTTTATTCTCCTGAAGAGCTAGTGGACAGAAAAGTATGTGTTGTCGCTAACTTGCAGCCTGCAAAACTCTTCGGAACATTATCTCAAGGTATGATTTTAGCTACAGGCGAAAGCGGTGCATTGTTATCTCCTGATGAAAACGGGAAAGTCGGCGAAAGAATTCAATAAATAGATTAAAATGCAAGAGTCTGCCCTAGTAAACAAAGCCGAGAACTACTTAAAAGAAATAGAAAAGGATTCAATTAGCTTAGATGGAATTGAAAACTTTGAAAATTTCAAAAAACTCTATTTTAAACTAGATGACAGGTTAAACTATTTACAAAACTTAAGGGATGATATGGATGCGCAGGGATATGCCGCTCCTTTCATGCCCATAAACAAATACGGTACAAAGTTAGGTTCAGAAGTTGCAATGGATGAAATTGGTGAAAATAGCCGAAACAACCAAATTTTCAGGATGAAAGCGAATGCCCGAAAAAACATTTTAGATAGGATAAAATCAGCCATTGACTCTCATAAAATTGCAATCGGAAACCTTGAACAATTTGGATATGTAAAATGCAATTCCTGCTATAATAAATATTCAATGAGTGAATATAAAGAAATGGAAGGGAAATGTACCTGTGGAAATCAGGGTTTCACATTTAAAAAAAGAGTCGAAGCAACTCACAGAATTGAAATTATTCCCTACCTGCCATTATCTGGCAATTATATGGTATTGAGAAACGAACTTGGAAAATATGCAAGAGAATCCCTTAATCAGGTTTTAAACATATTGAAACAAGAACGTAAGGGCACTGTAAAAACAATTTCTCTTGTAGTTAAATTTAGAGATAAGAACAATAGGTTGGTTAGAAAAAAAGTCAATCTAGGATCTGAACATGAATTTGACTATGAAGAGGAAATTAGAAGGATTTATGGCAAGGATGTAAGGCTTGATAGATTAACTTTTTACCGGACAAAACCCGCTATAATCGATGATAAACATGCCAGAACCGCACTGGCTATCGGTTATGTAAAATACGCTGAAGAAATAATATATGGTATTAAAGATGACATATTAAAGAGAAATCTAACTGATTTTAAAAGAATCAATAAATACGATGAGATTATAGCAGAATTTGAAAATCAGACTCCTGATTTTATTGATAAATATGATTCGGATGCAATTGAAGCTTGGAGAAAATCCCAAATCGAAGAGAAATTCAAAAATCTAAATTATTATGATAAGTACGGCAACATTAACAGATCTCTTAGCAGGGACTTGAAAAAAAGAGAGAACATATATAAAAACATATTGAAAAATATTGCCCCAACGCTTATAATTTGGGATATTTTCAGATATTACCTAACAACTTCCAACAATGCACGAAGGATTGATATCGGCCCATTTCCTTATATCAGAGTTGAATTAGATAGAGAACAAAGGAAAGTTTTCCAGACTACTTATACCAAAGTAATTGACATTTTAAATAATTGTACAGCTATCAAAATTATTCCAATTCCTGAAATGGACTTATTGTTATATGAAAAATTTAAATTTGAAAAGGAAATCAAAAATTCAGGCATTAAATTCAACCATGTTGCCTTAGGCGCTGCATTGGTGCATGAAAATTCAGATATTTCCCTTGACAGCATTAGCAATGCATTTAATGTAAACAAATCACGGGTAAAAAAGGAAATCGATAACATTGAAAGTATCAGAAATCCAAAAAGCGATAAAGCAAAGGACTTTTTAGACATAATTACGAACAGGTGATTATATGGATGATAATGTAACTACAGTCCATGTAACAAAAGCGTTGACATCTGCAGCCATTGTGGAGCTATTGGAGACATATTCTAATCTATCCGAGATTACTTGCGCTCCCAGCGTCTATGATAGAACATCAAAAAGATACATTGATGCTTTAGACCAGTTAGGCATCGAAGTTAAAAAGAAATACAATTGGGGTGCAAAGCCTCAAACTCACAGGTCAGAGTTTAAAGTAGCGAAGCTGTCAGATAAAGGTCTAAAGCCAAAAGAAATTGCAGAAAGACTAGGAATTTCACTTAATAGGGTATATTATCTTTTAAGGTTAGCCGATGCAAAATTCGACAATAGGCATAGAAAACACAATCATAGAAAAATAAGGCAACTTAAAAGTGAGGGGTTATCTGCAAAAGAAATAGCTGATGAATTAGATATGCCAATTAGAAGTGTTTATTATATTTTAAACAAAAAATAATTACTTTTTTTAATAATGAATGAGATATGATTAATTATGATGATTTTACCACAACTTCCGTTATACATGATAGCTCTAATCTGTGGTTTACTGTCTTTTTTCGTAACCAGATTGACTATGCCAAGGATAATTAGAAAACTCGAAGCTGCTGATATTGTAGGAAAGGACATTCATAAATCCTGGAAGCCCGTTGTTGCTGAAATGGGAGGATTTGGAATTCTTTTTGGATTCATTATCGGAATGTTTTCCGGAATCTATATGCATGACATCCTAACAGCCAAGCTTTGCATTGTATTGATTGTAATCCTATTGGTGGGAATTATTGGAATTGTAGACGATTTGCTTGCACTTTCATCAAAGGAAAAATTCTTCCTATTGTTTTTGGCAGGTCTTCCATTGTTATGGGCTGCACCACCTAATGTAGGATGGTTATATTTGATTTCAATTCCGATTGCACTTTCAATAGGTTCCAACTTGACAAATATGCTTGCAGGTTTGAACGGCATTGAATCAGGTTTGGGCATCATTTCAATGGCATCACTGACAATAGCATGCATAATCTTAGGAAAATACGATGTAACAATCATATCTATGAGCATGCTTGGAGCATTAATCGCATTTTTATACTTTAACAGATATCCTGCAAAGATTTTCCCTGGAGACACAGGAACATTGATTATTGGGGCGGCTATCGTATGTATTGCATTTATTGGAAGGGTAAAATTGATTGCATTTATCATATTAATGCCAAACATTATTGATGCGGCTTTAAAATTCTACTCCGCAGGTGTAATGAATCGTTCCCAACAAAAACCGACTCAGTTAAATGATGAAGGTAAATTGGTAAGGCCGGAACAAGGTTTCAAATCATTAATCAGGTTGATTTTAAGAAAACCTATTGCAGAAAAAGATGCAGTAAAAATAATATGGGCCATTGGACTGGTATTCGGTTTAATTGGTATAATTGTAGCATTGATAATGCCGGGAATGCTTGAAAACCAAACATTAATGAACTTCTTGCAGATAAAGGAAATGTTCTATCATATATGAGGTGGAAAATGAGGCCATATGTAATATTGAATGCGGCAATGACATTGGATGGTAAAATTGCAACTGCAACTGGCAGTTCCAATATTTCAGGCAGTGAAGACTTGAAAAGGGTTCATGAAATCAGAAAGGAATGTGACGGGATAATGGTCGGAATCGGAACTGTTTTAGCAGATGATCCAAGACTGACTGTCCACAAAGTCGATGCAAACCCCGAAGACAATCCTGTGCGCGTTGTCGTTGACAGCAAATGCAGAACTCCGATTGATGCAAGAATAACAAATGCTGATGCAAAAACAATAATTGCCGTTGCCAATGAATATAAGGATGATTTAAAACAGTCTGAAAAGTATAATGCATTTCAGGAAAGGGGAGTCAAGTTTTTCTTTTCAGGAGATAAGCGGGTTGACCTTGTAGCGTTGATGAGCTATTTGCATGAGGAAGGAATTGAAAAGTTGATGCTTGAAGGAGGATCAACTCTGAACTTTTCAATGATAAAGGCTGGCCTAATTGATGAGATTAGCATATGCGTTGCTCCTATGATAGTCGGAGGGGCAAATGCAAAGACTTTCTTTGACGGTGAAGGCTTTGACACAATGGATGAAGCGGTCAGACTGGAGTTAACAGATTCATATTCACTTGGAAAAGATTTGATTTTAAAATATAGAGTTTTAAAATAATTTGGTCTTGAAAAGGGTTGGCATTGCAGGATTGTTCCCGAGAACATGTGAAGAGTTAGGTTCATCATTTTTTGGGTTAACAAATGCAAATTAAGAATGAATTCAAATATTTTTGCACTTCTTATTTTAACTAACATTATAAATCATTAACATTTATTAAGTATACTTTACAAAAATAATTATATTATTTAAGTTATGGGTGAAAACATGTTAACATCTGTACAGAAGGAAATTTTACAAACATTAATTAATTTATATCAATCTTCTAATGGGAAGTCTATTAAGGGAGAAGATATTGCTGAGGTTATGAGCAGGAATCCCGGAACAATACGTAACCAGATGCAATCCTTAAGAAGTTTGGGTTTGGTTAAAGGCGTACCTGGCCCTAGAGGAGGATATAAACCTACAATTGAAGCTTACCATTCTTTGAATATTAAAGTTTCAGATCAGGATTCCAAAGTGCCGATTTATAAAAATGGTGAAAGGATGGAAGACATTTCAGTTGCAAGAATTGAATTCACAAGCGTTCCACAACCTACTGAGTGTGAAGCCGCAATTAAGGTTTTAGGAAGCATTAAAGATTTAAATTTAGGCGATATTGTCAGGATTGGTCCGACTCCCGTAAATAATTTAGGAGTAATGGGCGAGATTGTCGGAAGGGATGACATGGACAATATTCTGCTAGTCGATACCACTACAATCAGAAGCATTCCTAAAAAAAGCGTAGGTGAAATTGCAAGTAAAGACGTAATCTCATTTGAAATGGATTATACAATTAAAGAGGCCGCAAAAAAATTGGCCTCAAATGAAATTGATGGAGCTCCTGTAATGAAAGACGGAAAAGTTGTAGGAGTATTTACATTAACAGATTTGGTTAGGGCAATAGCTGAAGATAATGAAGACATGACTGTTGGCGATTTGATGTCCACAAATGTTGTGATTGTCAATGAAGATTTGAAAATAGCCAATGCAATTGAAGTAATGCTTAAAAAATCCATTTCAAGATTGATAATAGCTGATAGGGATAACAATCTACTTGGAATTGTGACAAGAACCGATTTAATTGACTGCATAACTAACTTAAAACAGTTTCCAATTATTACAAATTAATTTTTAAGTGATTAAATGAAAGTAAATCCAATTGATATAGACAAGGGTATGAAAGTATCAGAGTTATTAGATGAATTTGATAAATCTGGTGTTTTAGGTGCAGGTAGGGTTTCAAGAGCTTGTGCTATATTGGTTGACATGATTAATGATGATGACATGAATATTTTCATGAGTCTTGGAGGTCCTTTAATTCCGGGGGGTATGAGAAATATCGTATCCAAAATGATTAGGGATGGCCATGTTGACTTGATAGTATCCAGCGGAGCCAATATTACACATGACCTTGTTGAAGCATTCGGCGGATCCCATTATAGTCATGAAGGAAAAGATGATGAAGAATTAAATGAGGAGGGAATTGGCCGTATTGCAGACATTAATGTAGGTTCTGATGCCTTTACAATTTTTGAGGATGAAATCATCAAAATATTTGAAGAAATATCATCAAGAAAGAAAGTCGTTTCAATTCAGGAATTGCTTTATGAAATCGGACTTCTGGTTGATGATGAGAATTCATTTGTAGCCAGTGCCGCAAGAAATAACGTTCCAATATTTGCACCAGGACTCATTGATTCGATGATGGGTCTTCAGTTATGGATTTTCACCCAAGACCATGATTTTACAATTAGTGCAGTAGGCGATATGCCTTATCTATCCGATATTGTCTTTGATTCTGAAAAAGTTGGTGCAATACTTTTAGGCGGTGGACTTACAAAGCACTACACTCTTGCATCTAATGTTATAAAGGGAGGTCTTGACGCTGCTATTCAAATTACTTTGGATAGGCCCGAAGCGGGCAGTTTGGGTGGAGCGCCTTTAGAGGAAGCAAAGTCTTGGGCAAAGGCAAAATGTGGATCTAACCTTGCAAGTGTTGTTGGTGATGTTACTGTTATTTTCCCATTGATTTATGCAGCCGCTCTTGATAAAATTGACAGTGATTAGATGAGTTATATTATTTTAGCAATTTTATTTTTACTGTCTGGATTTTTCATGAAATTTTCAGACGATTTGTATGATGTAAAAAACGATTTGAAGTTTGCAAGCATTTTAGGTGTTTTATGTGCGATTGTGTCAGCTTTTGCAACCGTTTACAGTGTTGAAGCGGCTTATATTTTCTTGGCTATTTTAATAGGCAATTTTATAGCCCTAAAAGTAGATGGAATTCACCATATAATCACATTAATCATCTATATTATCATTTGCTTAATTTTTGGTTTTCCAGAGTTAAGCTTAGTAATTTTATTAATCTGTATTTTAGCTGCATTTTCAGATGAGGTAGGTCATGAACTAATTTCCAGATACACAGATAATATATTCCTAAATCTATTTTTTGAATATCGTTTTGTGATGAAAGTTGTGATTTTGGTTTTAGCTATTTTTGGCATTTTTGATATCTGGATATTTTTATGCTTCATATCCTTTGAAATAGCTTATGAATTTGCAGGAATTGTTTTTGAAAAGTTTAATTAAAAAAAGAAGTTAAAAAGGAATTAAAAAATTCCTTTTATTGTTTAATCGTCTTCTACGCCCATTTTAGCTGCTAATCTAGCAATGAGTATAGTGACTACTACAGCGATAATGGTTACAACGATAGCGTAAGTGAACAAACTTGGGAGTGCATCTCCTGCACCGATGATGGATTCAATTAATGCTTGAATCGCGCTGTTCCATGCTTCACCTGCTACAAATGCGAATGCAGTTGTAATTAATGCTAAGATTGTTTCCATAATTAATTTTGTTACATCATCTGCCATTTTTTATCACCTCATTTAACTTTAACGTTCACTTTATAGAACAATAATATTTTTATTTCTTTTGATTTAAATAGTTTAACTTTATTTGAGTGATTTTATCAAATCTTCGCATGCATGTTTTGGATTTTCGGATTCATAAATGCTTCTTCCAACGATTATGGCATTGGAATATTCGAGAGTTTTTTTGCCATCGCCGCCCTGTTTTCCGACACCTGGAGAAATGATAAATGCGTCTGGACCCACAATCTCTCTAATTGTGCTTAATCTGTCGAGTCTTGTTGCTGGAGCCACGAAGTTCTTTATGTTCATGTCGACACCCATTTTGGTAATCGCTTCAGCATCCTTCTGCAGGAACATTTTTGCTCCGGGATGTGACATTTCAGTTAGCAAAAACAATTCCTTTCCATGCTTGTTTGACATGTCGAGACATGCTTGCACGCTGTCGGATCCAACAAATCCATGACATATTATTGCATCGGCGCCTGCCTTGAATGTTTCATCGCAGATTTTTGAGTTTGTAGCATCGATATCTGCAACTTTAAAGTCGCATATTACCTTAAATCCAAATTTGTCCTTTAAAACTTTGATTATTTCAAGGCCTTCTGCAAGTGCTAATGGGTAACCTATCTTTATTGTGTCAATGTAATCTTTTATTGAATCACAAATTTCAATGGCTTCACTTTCACTCATCACATCAAGTGCTAAAATCAAGTTATTTTTTATATTCATCTTTATCATCTTTGTTATTCGTCTTTATTTTAATTAGGTTATCCTAAACTTTGTTTATAGTATTACTAATAATATTTATATATAATAAGTTATATAATAATATTATCAATAAAACTTTAATTAATTTTAAATGTAATTTAAATTTTTATTGAGTAGTTTATCAAATTATATTGATAGGTTATTTGGAGGAAATTATATATGCATATTATGGAAGGATATTTACCAGTAACATGGTGTATAATATGGTTCGTCATATCATTCATCGTTGTGGCATTTGGTATTTATCAAATCAAAAAAATTGTAGATGAAACCCCTGAATCCAAAGCTTTACTTGCTGTAAGCGGTGCATTCATGTTCATCTTATCATCTTTGAAACTACCTTCTGTTACTGGAAGTTGTTCACACCCTTGTGGTAACGGATTAGGTGCAGCATTATTCGGACCTGCTGTAACCGCAGTACTCGCAACTATCGTACTTATTTTCCAAGCATTATTACTTGCTCACGGTGGATTAACCACTTTAGGTGCAAACATTTTCTCAATGGGTATCGTAGGTCCATTAGCAG
>NZ_JBGUWC010000095.1:0-2400 GCF_045220775.1 Methanobrevibacter sp. | reverse complement strand
ACATTGACAGCTTATTTGATATGCTTTCCGCCTGATATTTTTGTGCATTTTCACAATGCTTTATTAAATTTGCTCATTTATAGTTTTTAGAATTGCTTGATTATTGAGCAGACACTAATTAGTATCAATACCAAGGAAGATTTTTTTTAATCAAAAATTTATTCTACAACTTATTATTTTGATAAACTCCGACTTATCATAATAACAAAGTTTTTTCGGACTGCTTAGGCAGTCCTTTTTTGCTGTCAAATCCCAAACACTTCCTTTATAAGCTTTATCACTCTGTTTTCCTTTTTCGGTCTTGCGGTCGGTTTATCCTTTGAGTTGCTTTCACCTCCCGAACAGCTTAAATTTTTTTATGAAGGAATGATTGAAAGCTGATTTTAAAAGGTTAAAGGCAGATTTCGGTTAGTTGGAACATTTTTAATATTCCACATAAATTCCTAATATATTCCTATCGGATTCCCATTTTATATATTATAATGCAAACAGTGAAAATAATGACTTTTTTGTGGGGGTAATTTTTATGGATAACAGAAATTTGCAAAAAACAGATATTTTTGATAAAGAGTATTCTGACAGTCTTAACAGGCTTTACAAGGAAAATTCAAAATTAACGAGTTTCAAATGGTTTCTTGATACAGCATATAATTGGGCATATAAAAAAAACTATTCTGTTCAACAAGTCGTGATGTTGGGAAATTCGATACCGGAGGAGATAGTTATTGCAGCAGGTGCAGAACCTTATTGGTTGATCGGCGGAAGTCTTGGCTCTTTGTCATGGTCTGATGACCTTGTTCCGAGAGATACCGACCCTGTGAGCCGTTCTGTTTTAGGCTATATAAACAGACCGAAGACGGACTTTTCAAATTCTCTTTTTATGATTCCTCTCATAAACGACAGTATGAGAAAAATTGCTTATCAGCTTAAATCTGAGGGTAAAAAAATATGTTTTGTTGATATTCCGCCCGATAGAAAAGACAAGTATTCAACGGAAAAATATGCGGAACAGATGAAAAAAATATGCGGGAAAGTTTCGGCTCATATACATAAAAAAGTGACAAAAGGGTCCGTTGTATCAGCCATGAAACAAGTGTCTGCGGCGAGGTATACACTGTATAAATTTCTTGAAAATTCCCGTGAGCGAACCGATATTATAACCGATTCCGCAAGACTTTTTATACAAAATTCTTATTATATGACAAATTCCGTTGATGAGTGGATATACCATGTTGAATTGCTTTCAAAGGAAGTGGATTTTTATTCCGCCAAGTATAAAAATAAAGAACTCAACCGTCCTCGTATAATGTTGGCAGGTTCTCCCATAATTTTCCCGAATTATAAGATACCGTTTCTTATCAGAGATACGGGGCTTTCTGTTTGTGATACGCAAATGACTTTAAATAATGTCATATACAGCCGTCAGATGATGAGGGAAAACAGAGATAAACTTATAGAGAATATTGCAAATGAATGGTATCGTAAAGACACATCTTCGGCATATATCAACAATGATGTTTTTTATGATAATATACTTCACACAGTACAAAAAGGCGGTATTGAAGGAGTTATATACCATGTGCTGAAAGGTCAGACGGAATATGATTTTGAACTTGAAAGAATAGAAAATATGCTTTCGGAGTACAATATACCCGTTTTCAGACTTGAAACAGACTATCAATATCAGGACGTTGAACAGCTCAGAATAAGAATGGAAGCATTTTCTGAAATGCTTGTTCAAAACCGATACAGGAAGGTGAAAAAAGTATCATGAGATCTAAAAAGAAAATTATTATAAAATCTGTAATATGTCTTGGCATGGCGGCACTTGCCTATTTTGCATGGCTTTTCCCTTTCTATGAGTTTACTTCAAATGATTTCGGTACAGGCATTGAAAAACTCATGTCAGCAGAGTATTTATATACGCTTACACCCTTGTTTATTATTATTGCCCTTGCTGCAACGGGAATTATTCTTGTAATTTTCATAAGAAAGTTTCTTGCTAAAACAGATAAAAACCGTTTGAGAGCCGCACAAGTTCGCATGGGCAGACTCAAAGGTGATTCACCTAAACAGAAAAAGTCTTTATTTATGATAATTCGCTGGGCAGCTATGATAATATTCACATTCATGATGATATGGGGAGGTCTTATATTCGGACTTAAAATGTCAAGTATGAGCATACCTGTACTTTCATGTCCGTGGAATACCGAACAAATGACGGAATCAAGTTGTTATTACCTTTCACATCTCAATGAACTCTTTGAACTGCCGATACAGAATATTATTTTATTCTTTGGAAGTACAATATTTTTTGGGGTTAGTCGGAAAAGTAGGACTTATTGATTAAAAAGCCAGTATTCCAATAGTTTGAGAAGAGTGGTAAGTAACATTTACCCT
>NZ_JBGUWC010000094.1:0-4541 GCF_045220775.1 Methanobrevibacter sp. | reverse complement strand
ATAGTATTTTGTGGCCTTGATTTGAAACCAACTGTATTTGATGAGTTTGAATGCACTGTACCGGATAAAATCACTATTGATACTGATGAATTCATGAAAATATTGAAAAGAGCAAAAGGTAATGATACATTAACTTTGTCTAGTGATGAGGGTAATGTTATTATTAAGTTCACTGGTGATGTTGACCGTGAATTCAAAATCCGTTTGATTGATATTGAATATGAAAGTCCACAACCACCTGCATTAAATCCACCTGTAAGTGTTGAGGTTCCAAGTGAATTGGTTAATGAATGTTTAAAAGACATGGCATTATTCAGTGAAAAAGTATACTTTATGGTTGATGAGAATTACTTTAAAGCAATCACTGATGGAGAATTTGGTGATGCAGAAGTAGCATATCTCCATGGTGATAATATACTGGAAGTTGTTAAATCCTGTTACAGTGTGCCGAAATTACAGGAAATGTTTAAGGCCAGTAAATTCAGTGACATTGTAGAAGTTGCTTTAGGTACTGACATGCCATTAACATTAAAATTCAAACTAGTCTCCGATGATGGAGAAATGAGTTTTCTGCTCGCACCAAGATTAGAAGAGACCGAATAAGAGGGTTTTAATGTCAAATAATGATATTATTCAGTTAAAGTATAATTATGACTCTGAAGTGGACTCATTAACCTTAAGAGTTAACGAAGATTATAATTATGAGGTTTCACTAGAAGTTAATCCTAACCTAATAATAGATGTTAGTACTGATAAAAAGGTCATGGCCTTTGAAATATTAGATGCTAAACATTACTTTGAAATCGACGGTAAATATTTAGATAAAGCTGATTTCATTATTACTGTTACGGTTAATGAGGATGTTATTAAATCAGAGTTCATATTAATCACAATGGATAATCAGACTCGTAAAGCATATCGTGTTTCCAGTAAAGCAATTAATGAAGAATATGTTGAAAATGGATTATTTAAGTATGCGACTATAGGAGTATAAGGGATTATGAGTAATGATTTTGAAAGGGAAATGTTTGAATGGAAACAAGCACGTTCCGAGGAGAAAAGATTACTGGAGCATATGTGTGTTGATTTAGAGTTAGTTAACACACAGAATCACTTAGTTGATTGGGCGCAGGAGTATATATTAATCTTAAATAAACTTGATGAAGCCCGTAAATATTTGAATACTCTGGAGTTACAGAAAACTGTAGCTGAAAGATATTTAATGAGTTCCTTTAAAATAAATGAGGTTATTAATGATGAGGAAGATAAAAATCAAGAAAACCAACAATCCTGATTACGGATACACTAATCAAGAAGAATTATACGCTGAAACAACACAACATCAACAGGATGTCTGTCGAGTGATGTATGAATTAGCTAAAATTCTTATGAAAAGAGGGGAAATCCATGACTGGACCAAAAAGAAATACTTCCAGGATTTCGCTAACGATACATTGGAGAGATTAGATACTCCTGATTTTAAAAGCCGTGAATGGTACAAGACACATACCACTTTAGAGAGACATCATATTAATGCTAATGTACCAGATGATGTTGATTTAATTGATTGTTTGGAAATGATTGTTGATTGCGTATGCGCTGGCAAATCCCGTAGCGGTGAAGTAAACCCATCATTCCTCATACTCAAAGAAGGAGCATTAGAAAAAGCTTACTGGAATACTGTAAATAAAATATCAAATAATGTGATACTGGAGGATTAAACATATGCATTTGAGACATTTATGTGAAAAGTATATTGTTATAGATGATAAAGTTAAAGAATTATCCGAAAAACTGGATAACGAAACTAATTATCGAGAAAAACAGAAATTAACAGCGGATTATCTAAAAGCATATATGGAAAGGGAAGATTTTAAATCCGGTATGCGAAGACAATTAGTCAAAGAGCTCGTAGAGGGGATAGGTGATTGAGGATGTCTCATCCATTTGAGGAGGAATTTAAAGACAGATCTTCTAAAGAAAAATTAAGATTATATCATTTATATAATGGTTTCGTAACATATTTAAATCAAACCTTAACAAAGGAAATGGAGAAATATCTCTACGATAACTGTAAAAAAGAAGATAATCATTGTTTCATCATTGAATTTAAAGATGGTGGTAAATATTTGCTCGTCGAGGATTACTTTAAACCTGGTGGTGAGAGGATATCTGATGAGTTAATATTCCGATTCGCCGAGGAATACGGTCTGAGAGTTGAATCAGTAACTCATGAAGTCAATGAACATTTCGATGATTTTAGTTTAGAGCATTATACCTCTGAAACTAATAATTACTGCATATGTTACGAGTTAAAGATAAAATAAAGATTTCTATTAATTGAATAGAAAATTCAGGTATAGGGAACTTTTCAAAGATTTTCTATGTTTTTGAATAGATTTCTATACTGTTTAATAGAAAATTCTTAATAAGAAAGTTTTCAAAGATTTTCTACACTCCTGAAAGACGGGGAATAGAAAATTTGTACGGATAAACTTTTCAAAGATTTTCTATTAAACAAAATAAGGGGATGTAGAAAAATGATAGTGAGAAACTTCGTAAAGATTTTCTATACAATCGAATACATTTCTATAAGATTTAATAGAAAATCCTTGTGGAAGAACTTTTCAAAGAATTTTCTACATGGCCGTATTAATTGAATAGAAAAAACCCAAAGAAAAAAGCCGAGATGAATTATCTATGAGTCAAATAGAACAATTTTTAAAGGAATATGAGAGTAAAACCCCTTATGATTTATATCATTCGGAGATACGGATAATCGGAGAAGATTATGATGTTGAATTGAATGGTATACATATTAATCGTGCCTGGAAAGGTAATGGTGAAACATTAATCTTAGAAACAATGAATCATCGCAAATTACGATTACAGATTACCAAGGACACGCAATTCTTAATAAATGGGGAATCTTTATATGACTAAGAATTATTATTATGACCGTATCTGGAAAAGGTATCGTGTAGCTAAAACTGTTAAAGGTAGAAAAATGAGTTACGGCACATATGCCACTGAAGAAGAAGCCCAGCTTGTTGTCGAGGAATTGAAAAAAGTTGATTGGGACCGCAACCAACTACCCAACATCCGAGACAAACTAGGTATAAAATCAGTCCGAAAATTATGATCCCAGTAGATAAATTATTAAAAGATTTGAAAAATCAACCTTTAGAAGATGTCCTAGAAAAATATGACATTTCCCTATCAGATTTATTCAGAATCCAACGAAACAGAAAATATCATACTGGGGAATACAAGTATATTACACGGACTAAAAGTAAAGCATATTCCATAAATAAAACTAGTGATGGTGAAAACTGTTATTTCGGCACTTATAAGGATAAAAAAGAAGCTGAAGCTATTGTTGAGGAGTTAAAAAAATGTGGCTGGGATATTAACCAATTACCCAGTATATTAGAAAGGTTGAATATTCAATCAAAATCTGAAAGAGAGTATTGATTATGACATTTAAATGCCGATGTTTAATTTACCTAAATCAAAAATGTACTGGTTTAGATTTAATGGATTGCAGGATGAATCTAATACATAGCATATACCCTAAAGGATTGCACAGGGAATGGTACAGTGTGGATGATTTAGATTTATGGTTCGAGTCTGATTTAGAAGAAGGCTGCACTTTAATAAAACATCGCACAGCCGATAGTAAATATCATTTCAAACCAAGGAGGCGGTTGGATGGATGATGATAAATTCCAGATGAAAGTCAATGATGATTATATTAGTATTATTGATGTTGAAACCGGTCGGCAATTAGATTTGAATAATAAATGGCATGTTAAACAATTAATCAAATTACTAAACGATTGGCGGTTAATAATAAAAGACAAATGGAGGATAAAATGACAGAAAATATACATGTTAGAGAGTTACTAGGATACTGCATGGACACAGACCAAGACTGTGATGTGCATATATACATCAACAATGTACCAATAGGATTCCCTATTGGAGAATTAGATTATGACTTTGATGGGAGTTTAAAAATACATATCAAAGACCCAAGTATTAAAATAAACGAGGAGGATTAAACGTATGGAGCAGGTGCAATTAATACCATTCAAAGAAATGGTTAAATACTATTCAAAAATAACAAGTGCAATTTATAATGAAATCGAGGAAGTATTCCCCACAAAACATAAAGGATTCTGTAAAACAGTGCATAGTGAAGAATATAAAAATGCTTACGGTTGGTTGCAAAGAGCCGATTGGAGACTAGCAGAAACCGAATCCATGAGAAAATATTACACTGAACCAGAATTCAAATACTATGGCCTAGAAAACCTAAGCAACGTACACCATAGAATAGAAGGATACCTAAAAAATACGGAATTCAAGTTCACGGAATCAGTAACAGATTATCATAAATATGATGATATCATAGCCGAACGTATGGATATGGTGCATGATCCAGATTTCCACAAATACTTTAATTATTATTCACGATTACATGATTTTGAACAATTCCATGAGAATATAGGTTTGGATAAACACTGGTTAATCAGTGA
>NZ_JBGUWC010000093.1:0-26367 GCF_045220775.1 Methanobrevibacter sp. | reverse complement strand
ATGTCAAGTATGAGTAGCGTTGCGGGGCTGTCAAAATATATTAAAACCCTGCCCAAAACTGAAATTTCAATTATGGCAATGCTTGTTATAAGCTTTATAATAGGCAGTACTTTTTATTTAATTGATTCCATACCAAATGTTGGGATTGTAGAGGATATCATTACTGGAGGAATATTCGGTCTGGTAGTATTAGGTTTTTCATCAGTAATGAGCGGAGCATTAAACCAACAGGTAATCAGCATACTTCATGGAATAAATTTAAAGATAAAGCATTCAATGTTTTTATCCGCACTCTCAATGACTATACTTGGCATAGTCATCATCATAGGATGCATAATTTCACAGATTTTCAACACTGATATCTTCTTAAATTCAATGATATTTGGATGCGTATTGATTTATGGATTCAATACATTGGTCTTCTGGACCGCAACCAAGGTAAGATTTGCAATAGCTGCAGTTACAGGTTTCATCCAGCCGTTACTAATTTTAGCAATGTATACTTTAATTACATTTCTGTTCATTGATACCAGTTTCATGGGCCCTGCAATAGTACAGATTACAATAAAAGCAATTATTGCAGCGGTGATATTTGTAATAGCCATTTATGCATTTGTTAATGTCATTGCATCACCATTCAAGAGAAATCTGGGAATCGGTGCTTTAGATTTATTAAGCTTATTTATTGCACATATGAATGAAGGATCCAATTCACTTGAAGGAATATTTGAAAATATGAGTGAAGCTATTGATACAATAGTTACCTTCATTAGCTTTAAAACAGAAGATGGAATTAAAGCATTATTCATTTCTCCATCTGTGCATCCGGGACCTTTAGGAGACATTGGAGGATCCAATATGCCGACTTTGCTTGCAAATAAATTCGACCATTTCACAATGGTTGCACATGGCCCTTCAACACATGATTTCAATCCAATCAAGGTATCCGAAATTGACAAAGTAGAAAAATCCGTAAGAAGAGGATTGGAAAAAGTTGAATATTCGCCAGAAGCAAGCAGATTTGTAAGGTATACTTCTGAAAAAGCCAAAATCGGTGTGCAATTCTTTAATAAAGGAATGGTTATCTTATCTACCTTTGCTCCTGAAGCGGTTGATGACATTGAATTTGGTGTCGGGCTTACAATGATGGCGCAAAGCAGAAGCCGCTGCAATGTTAATGATTCCATTATTGTAGATTGCCACAACTCATTTTCACCTGAAGGAGGAGAAGTATTGCCTGGAAACGCTGAAGTGTTCCAATTAATAGACGTCATCGATAGAATCGAATCTAATCAGACAAAGCATGAAATCAGAGTGGGCTGCTATGAAGATACAATGGGGTCTCTAGACAAACATGATGGAATCGGTGACAGCGGCATAAAAACAATGATTGTTGAAGTTGATGACCAAAGAACAGCATATGTCCTTTTTGATTCGAACAATATGGAAGTCGGATTCAGACAAGAAATCATTGATGCAGTAAGCGATCTGGCAATAGATGAAATTGAAGTTATGACCACAGATACACATACCGTAAATACAATTTCAAGAGGATACAACCCTGTTGGAATTACAAAAAGGTCAGAAATAATAAAATTTGTTAGATTAAGTATCCAAGAAGCAATATTGGATTTAGAAAAAGTAGAAGTTGGAACCGGAACTGAAAAAATTAAAGATTTGAACACATTCGGACCGAAAAATTCAACAGAACTCATCTCAACAATAAGTTCCGTTGTGGCCGTAAGCAGAATTATAGCTCCAGTCTTATTGATAACCGCCTTATTTATAGTATTCGTATGGTTATTCTTTGGAGGCTTATAAGTACATTATGAATAATGTATATGCTATAACCCAAGTAAAGTAGAATGGTGAAATTCCATCCCATAACCATTGGGAAAATCCGGAGATTTCCTCTCCAGCGATTTTTTGGCACAATTGGCCAATGAAATATAATATGATTAATGCTACAAAGAATGCAAGTATTTCGTTTTTAAAACCAAACCAACCAAGAGTTAATCCGGTTGAAAGAAGTGCTGCAAAAAGACCTGCAATAATATGAATAGTTGTAACTTTGATAGTTGTGTCCATTGATATCCTCCATTAAATTAAATATATTAATATAATTTTAGTTAGTTATAATATATTAAAGTATTGTTAAAAAAAGGTGTTATGATGAAATCCATGTCTAATGTAGATGTTTATACAATAAGTGATGAACTAAATAATTTATTAAACGGTGCAAGAGTTGATAAATCATTTCAACCTACCAAAGATATTGTAGTAATGAGATTTCATGTTCCGGGAACTGGTAGAATCGATTTGGTGATGCAGTGTGGCTCCAGAATACACACCAGCCAATATCCACTGGAAAATCCAACTACTCCTCCGACATTTCCAATGCTTTTAAGAAAAAGGGTTAAAGGAGCTCATGTGGAAAGCATTAAACAGCATAATTTCGACCGTGTAGTTGAGATTAGAGTTAAAAAAGATCAGTATTATACCATTATCGTTGAACTATTTGATAAAGGAAATATAATTCTTTTAGACGATGAGAATAATATCATTTTACCGCTTAAAAGAAAGCAATTGAGTGCAAGGGACATCAGTTCCAAAAGGGAATATGTATTCCCAGAAGAGCGAGGAATAAACCCCATCACTGTTGGTGAAAGTGAATTGAAAGAATTATTCAAGAATAATGATGATAGTGATGTTGTAAGAACCCTTGCAATGAACGGACTTGGGAGCCTATATGCCGAAGAAATCATCAAAAGGGCAAATGATAATGTTGAAGTGGATAAAAATACCCCTACAACTGAATTGACGGACAAACAGATTTCTGAAATTTATAATGCCCTTAGAGAATTATTCGATAACTTAAAAAATGGTTCAATTAAACCGCAGATTGTAAAAAAAGATTCCAAAGAGGATGTTATACCGCTGGATCTTGTCAAATATCAGGACTTTGAAAAAACATATTACACTAACTTTAATGAGGCCTGTGATGAATTTTATTCCAAAAAAGTAAACACGACAATCAAAGATGTGAAGGAAGCGGCTTGGAATAAAAAAGTAAACAAGTTCGAAAAAAGATTGAATTTACAACAAGAAACACTCGATAATTTTGCAAGAACCATAGAAGATAGCCAACATAAAGGAGAGGTTATTTATTCTAATTACCCTACAATTGAAAACATCATAAATGTTGTTAACTCAGCAAGAGGTAAAGACTACTCATTTAAAGAAATTGGAAAAATCTTGAAAAAAGCTAAACAAGAGGGCATGGCTGAAGCGCAAATTTATGAATCAATAGATAAGATGGGTGTTTTAACATTAGATATTGACAATACAAAGCTAATAATAGATCCAAAATTGACCATCCCTGAAAATGCTGAAATTTATTATGAAAAAGCAAAAAAAGCTAAAAGAAAAACAAAAGGTGCTTTAATTGCTATTGAAAATACTAAAAAGCAACTAGAGGACATTAAAGCTAAAAAAGACATTGCTATGGAGCATGTCGCAGTGCCTAGAAAAAGAGTCAAAAAGAATCTTAAATGGTATGAAAAATTAAGATGGTTCATCAGTTCAGACAATGTTCTTGTTGTTGGTGGAAGAGATGCTAATAGCAATGAAAGCATTGTAAAGAAATATTTAGAGCCAAATGACATTTATTTGCATGCAGATATACATGGTGCCAGTTCCCTTGCAATTAAATTAGGGGGCAGTGAGTTAAATGACAGTCTCCTTAAAGAATCTGGTGAGTTTGCAGCATCATTTTCATCTGCTTGGTCAATGGGCTTCACAACACAAGACGTATTCTGGGTTCATCCAGACCAAGTTTCAAAAACACCTGAAGCTGGTGAGTTCCTAGCAAAAGGATCGTTTGTCATAAGGGGGCACCGCAATTATATTCGAGGTGCACGGGTAAAACTTGCAGTTGGAATTGTAGATTATGAAGGAAAAAGAATTATGGCCGGTCCAATAGAAGCAGTCGAAGCACATTGCGATAATTATGTTGTCTTAAAACCTGGTTTTACAAAAAAAGAAGCTATAGCTAAAAAGATATTGCACAAAATTAATGAAGAGGACTTGTTAACCCTTGATGACATTATAAGAGTGCTGCCATCCGGAAAATGCGATATTGATGAGGAATATCACCAAAGAAAAAAATATGAAAAAAATTAATCCAGATAATCTTCAGGATTAAATTCAAAGTATTCATCAGGATTCATAACCACTACATCAATGTTAGGGTTAAACTGACTTACAAAATTAGCAAAAATTGCCGGATCTTGTTCTATAGGTGGGAAAGTATTGTAATGCATTGGAATGACTACTTTTGGATTCATCCACATTGTACCTAATGCCGCTTCAAATGGACCCATAGTAAATTTATCACCAATTGGAACCATAACAACATTAGGTTTATATATTGCACCTATTATATCTTTCATATCGCCAAATAAACCAGTGTCCCCACAGTGGAATATCTTAGTTCCATCTTCAAATGTTATTAAAAAGCTTGCTGCAGTGCCTCCTGGAACGATTTCTTCTACCATATCAATTTCAGAAGAATGTTTGGCCTCCAGCATAGTGAATTTAATATTTCTAAATATAAAAGACCCGCCAATATTAACACTAATGTTCCTAATTCCTTGTTTAGCTAAAAAGAGTGAAATTTCGTGAATACATGCAATAGGAGCATTAGTACTATTTGATATTTCCAAAGCATCACCAAAATGATCAGAGTGTCCGTGAGTCAAGAGAATTATATCTGGATGCAATTCCTCGACCGGAACTTGACAAGTTGGATTGTTGCTAATGAATGGGTCAATTAAAATTTTAACGCCATCATCACTGATTATTTCAAAAGCTGAATGACCTAACCATCTGATTTCCATTAAACAGTTCCCCCAACAGAACCAAGGATTTTTTCATCTAAATTGGCGGCAAGACTCCAAGTTTTTTCGAAATCTGCCCTAATATTTGAAATGGAGTTCCTATCCTCATATACTGCACCATATTCAAAGTCATTTTGACCTTCTGATATGATCATAGCATGAGAATCATCGGTTATCAGATTGACTGTATGGACTTTAGGAACGGTTTTAATATGAACTCCTTGTTTTAAAAGAGAAGTAATTAAAAACATGTAAGACATATCTGAAATATCAAATTCGTCAATAATTACTCTGGAATAAATTGAAGGAACATGAGATAAAAATCTATCAGATAAATCGTTTAATGAAGGGATTTCCAACATTATCTCTTTATTAACATAATTAGCTAACTTATCAAAAGCTTCCTGTGAGGTTATTAACCCATCATTACATATCACATAACTATTAAGTGATTTTGGAACAGGCAGGCTTTCTGGATTGTTAACGTCGATTTTGATTTCTCTTTCAGGAAGTTCAGGAGATACTAATTCTTGAGCAGAGATTATTGGTTCAGAAGGAGTATCTTCTAATAATGCCTTTTGAATTTCATTAGATTTATCGTTTTCAATAACAAAAGGAGGGATTTCCTCACTTAGATACTCAGTTTGGCGTTTTTTAGGCACTCTAGTGACTTTCAATGGCCTACCGTAATTAGGAGTAAATACTAACTGTTTATCTAAATCTACTTCTTTTTCTTCTCTATCTACAACATTTAAAACAGCTTTAGGATTATCTTCAAAAGAATCCCCATAATATTCAGTATTTAAATCATCAGGATATTCTTCAATGATTAATTCCTCATAATCCAAATCATTATATTCATCATAATCATCATAATCTTTACGAACTTTTAAAGGCCTAGCATCATTACTGGATTTCTTTTCTAAACCGCCTAATGATGGGGAATTAAATTCTTTAGATTCTAAAAATTCTTTAATCATGTTTGTTGTTCTGTCTGCATTAGAATCAACAAAATAGCTGACAATTAATATCACTCCAACGATTGAAATGATTAATCCAACCACTAATAAAATATCTATTAAGTTATACACACTTGTCTCATATGCAATGAGAACACCAATTACAAATAAAATAAAACCTGAAACTAATTTTATTGTATTTCCCACGATTTCACCCTTATCAATTATTAATCACTCTATTATTTAACTATTATATAATATTTAACTCAACATTTATAAAGTTAATGGAAAAAAGCACGAAAATTAGGTGAAAAACACCAAAAAGTAATACTTTTTATAGTAAATAGTAATATTAATATATCAAAAAATTAAATTAAATAATGGTGAAAAACTATGAAATCAATGAAAAAATTTATCAACGAAAATTCTGGTCAAGGTGCCGCAGAGTACATTTTACTCTTCGGAGGAGTATTGGTTATTGCATTATTGGCATTAACCATATACCGATCTTATATGGAAACAAGTGATGTCAGCTTGAAAGCAAAGGATGACATAATAGACGTCAGAAATACAATACTTGACAATAGGACCCATGTATAAAAAATTAGACAATAGCGGACAAGGAAGTGCTGAATTAATCTTGATTGTTGGAGGATTAATCGTTATAGTGCTCCTTGTAGGAAGTTATATATCAAATATGACTGATAAAACGCAAAACAATATAAAAAATTTGTTAAAGACAGAAAGAGATTTTTTAATAAATAAAATATGAAAATGGAGAGTAATACTCTCTATTTTCCAATTAAAGTGTTTAAAATTTCCTTCCAGGATTCTGAATTAACATTAGTTAATTTCATATCGGTCCTGGTTAGGATTCTAATATTCTGTGGACATGCGCCAACACAAGCACCACATAAATTACAGAAGTCTAAATTAGTGACAGATTTTCCATCAACAATGCTAACTGCATTACATGGGCATACATCTTGACAAGCATGACAAGAATCGCCTTTACAGATGTTTTCTTCAGTTTCAACCAATTCTAATTTACCTTCGAATGGTTTTACTACTGTAATTGCATCAACTGGACAAATTTCAGAACACCATGAACAATTTACACATGAACTTTCTAAAATTATTGTTTCACCAGTAATTTCTGGAACGTCAATATCTTCTGCATACATGCAAGTAGAACAGATTTGTTTAATTGCATTTTCCGGACATACCCTTTTACATACTCCACAGAAAATACATTTAGATAAATCTACTTCAATAGAGTTATTTAATTTATCTACATTAGATGCAGGAACATTATCAATTATAATGGCTCCAGCAGGACACAAATCTGCACAGAAAGAACAATAGATGCATTGATCCTTATCTATTTCAATTTCTCCTCTAACTAAATCGACTGGATTAGGAAGATTTCTCTCAAATAAAATTGAATCCCTTGGACAAACTTCATTACATCTGCCACAGTATATGCACTCTTCATCATCAACTTTTGATTCTGTTTCCCAAATTGGATAACTTTTATTATCTTTAATGGATTCCCCATTAATTTCTAAGGATAATGCATCAAAAGGACAAGCTACAGAACACAATCCACAAAATACACAGGAATCTTGATTTACAGAAACTAAATCCATTTCAATCAGTCCACGTGCGATTGGGACAACAGGACCTAATCTTAAAGAAGATGTTGGGCAAACGTCAGTACAGATTCCGCATCCTACACAGTTTGCATCTTTGTACGATAATTTACGGTGCTCTTCACCTTTTCTTTCTATATTAAACATATTATCCCTCATGCTTTGGAAATAGCTTGATTTGGACAATTTTGTATACAAAGATCACAATCATCACAATTTTCAGGAACGATTGCTACATCCCCATTTTCTTCAATGATTGCTCCTTGTTCACAAAGTTTAATACATAACCCTTGCACTGGACAATCATTTATATGTCCACATTTATCAGCATCAATTTTAACTGCCATATAACCACCTCAAAGTCATACATAAAAAAATTTTTTTATGTTAATCTATAATTTATCGAAATGCATTAATAAACATATCGATTATTTTTTTAGATTATTCTATGAAATTCCCATTGCGAGTAATTTCACCACGCCTTATTCGTGTTGAAGATATGGGATTTCCATCATAAGCCAGCACAAAACTAACAACAACAATATCAAGAGGTTTCATACCTTTAGAAACTCTAATCTCATTAATTTCAACTGCTGTGGGCTCGGTCTCTTCACTAACAACGATAGCATCAAAATCACTATCATAGATAGTGGTTCCATAAGCATCATTTAAAGGAATAACAACAAAATTGGATTTATCTGAAAAAAAAGACTTAAGATTACCCATCCTCTCCTCACAGGAATCGATATCTCCTTTTAAGCCTCCGAATTCATCAGAAGTAACACCAATCTCAATTATTTCACCAAGCTCGAAAGCAGTTGATAATAATTTTTTATGTCCGTCATGAAACTTATCAAAAGTGCCACCAACAGCAACTTTATTATATCTCTTAGAATTCATAATATTGTCCTAATAGTTTGCTGAGTAAATATTTATTAAAACTATTATAAATTGTTAGCTATTAAAAAAAATGAGTTTAAAAAAAATAAAATGAAATTTAAAAAAAAAAATAAAAATAGTTAATTAGAATGAAATACTTGAAGAGTATCCATATAACTTATAGGACTTTGTATTCCAATTAACTACTTTTCCTAACGAGTTTCTAGAACTTGTTGCATCACTTACTTTCCAAGTATTTCCAATCAATACTTGAGCCCAAACATGCCCATATGTACCTCCGCTAGTGAACGTACATTTACCATGACCATATCTGGCAGCAAGTCCTGCAGATCTATACATTGCCACAAGTAAATGTGAATGATCAACACAGTTACCTGATTTGGCTTTTAATGTGCCTACAGCACCATGTTTTGTGTCATAGTAGAAACTATATGAAATTGTATCTCTAACATAATTAAAGATTGCAGTTGCTTTCTGTTTTTTAGTTTTTAAGCCTTTAGTTAACTTATCTACTAGTTGTTTGATTTTCTTGTTATTTACTTGGCAATTTTTAGTTGCTAGTAAATATGCAGTCAAATCCTTAATAGTGTTCTTAGAGTTCAAACTAGAAGATTTGCTGGCAGTTGAAACAGATTTAATTTCAACATATGATGGCATTCTATGATTATCTCCATAAAATGTTACAACTCTAGCAAATGCATAAACAGCAGGATTATAACCGATTTTTCCAATTTTAGATCCTACAACATTAGGCATTTTACCGTTAGAGTCTGCACTTTTAACAAGACTTTTTGCAACAGCAAGATAATTATTTAAATTGCCGGAACTATATGTTGATGAAGGATTGCTTGGATTATCAATATCCTTAACAAGAATCCTTGCTTTACTACCAGATTTTAAGTTAATTATGGCTTTAGATACTAAATACATATACTCTGCTGTAGAGTAAGTAACACCACCGATATTAACAGTTGATGGTAGTTTATGATTTTTTTCAATGTATTTTTCAACATTGTCTGATGCATCTATAAGCTGTTTAATAGTTACAGAATTCACAACATATATCTTTGATGAACCAGAATAGGAATCTTTAGAGTACGTAATCTTATGAGTACCATTAGATAAAACTCCTAAACCTACTTTAGCAACACCATTTGAGTTAGTGCTTACAGTGTATTTCTCACCATCTACAGTAAATGAAACCTCAGTACCCTTGATTGGATTATTTTTATAATTCAATACTTTAACTGAATAAGAAACACTTGAACCTGGTGATACATAAAGATCACTACCTACAAATTTTGTTCCTTTAACTGACACATGTTTACTTACAGTACTTGATTTATAATGCTTATCTGAAACCACGGTTTTTATGGCATAATATCCAATATTAAGACCTACACTCTGCTTAGCAATACCTTTAGAATCGGTTTTATGAGTATAAGATTTTCCGTTAATAGTAAATTTCACTTTTACGTTTTTAAGAGGGTTTCCTGATTTATCTTTTACACTAGCTTTATAAACAGAACCATCTTTATAATCCATTATTAAATCCCCTGCTGACAGTTTAACAGTTTGTTTAGTACCGACATATAATTTACTAGACCCGGAAGACTTTGAATAAAATTTATCTCCAGAATAACTATAACTAATAGAATAAGTACCTTTCTTAAGACCTGAGAGAGTAATAGTGGCTTTCCCCTTTGCATTGGTCTTAGCAGTTACTTTTTTATTGTTATATTTGAATGTTACTTTTTTACCTTTAATTGGAACATCATGTTTTGATTTTAAAGTAACAGTGAATGAATGTTTTTTATTCGGAGTCATGAATGTACTAGAACCGTGTTTAAGAACAGTACCGTCTTTTTTAGAAATATACTTTTTAGATACGGATTCCTTAGAGTAAGGATTTTTAACAGTAATAATATATTTCCCTGGAGCTAAATTAACTGGTAATTTTGCAACTCCATTTTTATTTGTAGTTTTGGTATAAGTCACTCCATTTACTTTAAATGAAACTTTTGTATTTGCTAATGCGTTATTGTTTTTCCAAAATGTTACTGAATACTTGGAAACACGTCCATAGTATCTGGTAATGTCACTTCCACTAATAGATGATAATACTTTAACTTTCTTTGAAAGAGTTGAAGATGAATAACTTGTACTTCCCGCATAAGTCAATGCGACAGTATAAGATCCCTTTGCTAATGCTTTCGTTTTAATAGAAGCAACACCATTACTATTACTAACAGCAGAATAGGTTTTACCTTTAACTTTCAAAGAGATTTTCTGATTACTAATAGCTTTACCGTCTTTATCTTTTAAAGTTACCTTGAAATATGTAGCTGATTTAGCATAATGTGTATCAGATACGGATAACTTTGTAGATACTTTTGTAGAGCCACTAGATGATTCATCACTACTTGAAGCAGACAAAACATCATTATCAGATGATTTTTCATCAACGCTTACTTTATCGGAAGTTTGGACTTGCCCATAACTATCCTCATAAGTGCTTTTTAAGGCATCATTATCAAGATAATTATTCAAATCATCATCATGAGAATTAACTATATTAGTTTCTGAGATAGAATCCTCGCTAGAAACTTCTAATTTATTTTCTACAGATAATGCATCAACATTATCGGTTGCTAAATTTGAATCTTCTGTATTTGAAACATTATTTAATTCTGTTGCACTAACTGCACCTACTAAAAGGAACATCATTAATACAACTGATAGTAATAAAGTTTTGTTTTTTATCGAAATTTTTCCACCTCTTGGTTCTCATTACGAAAATTTTAAGTAAAATATGATTATACTAAAATATAGTATTTCATAATGAGTGGATAAAGATATATGATTTTATCTTATATAAATGTTTTTAAAACTTTAAAATCTAAAAAACCCATTTAAATCTATTAAATCTTTTAAAATAGATAGAAATCATATATTAATTTAAAATAAAAGAACAATTATAGTGAAATAACCTTAGATAAGATTAAATATCTTGAATTTTACTTAAAATTTTTACAAACTCATGAATGAGAATATTTGAAAAATTGAAGCTTTTATAAGAAAATTCAGTTAAAATTTAGATTTTATAGAAAAATTGGATAAATTATTGCTTCAATTAAAAAAAATAAAACAAAACGAAGTTATAAAATTAAAAATAACGAATTTAAGTTAAAAAAAGAAAATTCTTCAAAAATGAAAAATGGTTGATTATATGCTATATGAAAAAAATATTTTCAAAAAAAATATCCGAAAAATCGATATTCATTTTGGATTAACCTATCCCAATGTTTATAGGACTGCGATGTCCTCATTAGGCTACAATATATTATATAATCAAATTAATGAACGTGAAGATACTTGGTGTGAGCGAATAATTTTTCCTAGCGTTAATTCAATGGAATCAAATACTCCTCTCAAATATTTTGACGTAATAAGCTTTTCCATCCAGTTTGAAGAGGACTATTTTAATGTTTTAGAAATGCTAAAAAAAGCTGAAATACCACTCAAAAGAAATGACAGAACAAAAGATGACCCCTTAATCATAGCAGGTGGTCCAAGCGTGACTGCAAATCCTATGCCATTGTCAGATTATATTGACCTATTCATTATTGGCGAAGGGGAAAATATTATAAACCTATTTTTTGATAAATATCGTGAAGCCAAAGATAAAAATCTAGAAAAATTTTTAGACCTGCCGGGGATTTATATTCCCGAATTTAACAATAAAACAAAAATCAATATTGTCGAAGATATGGATGAAGCATACCATATCACAGAACCAATCATTAGCAAAAGCGATGATGAAAATTACCAGACCATATTTAATAATTCAATAATGCTGAATGTTTCAAGAGGTTGTACAAGGGGCTGCAGATTTTGCATGTCAAGTTATCTCTATAGGCCCATGAGACAAACCGATTACAAGAAGTTGATTGAAATCGCCATTAAGAATCGTGAAAATACAGGGCTCAATAAAATTACATTGATTGGAGCTGCAGTTTCAGACTACAATGATTTGGAAAAATTGATCATTGGTCTTGAAAGTGAAGGTTTTCAAATTTCAACTCCATCGTTGAGAATCGAATCAATAACCAGAGAAACTTTGGAATCACTTAAACGAAGTGGACTTAAAACAATAACCTTGGCACCCGAGTCAATTGACAGGTTGAGAAAAGTAATCAATAAAGATATACTGGAAGAGCAAATTTTTACAGTAATAAAAGATGCTATTGATCTTGACTTTAAAATAAAATTATATTTCCTGATTGGCATACCTGGAGAAACCATGGATGACATTGAAGAATTATGTGAGTACATGAAAAAAATAGCCAATATGCATAATAGCATTAAGAATGTGAAATTCAGTATAAATCCCGTTATTCCAAAACCCCATACGCCATTACAATGGGAACCATATGATTTTAAAGACATTAAACGAAAGACCAGGTATATTCAAAAGGAAATGCGAAAATATAACATTAAGTGTGAAAGTCCTAAAAAAGGATTAGTTCAATATATATTGTCTTGTGGAAATAGGGGCATTGGTGCAATTATTGAAAAATCGTTGACAAAACAACCTACACTGAAAGAATGGAGAGAGTTAACCCCAAAATATGATATTGATGATGAATTGCCTTGGAGCAAAATTGATGTTGGTGTAGATGAAAGATTTTTGAAAATAGAAAACAAACGATTGAGAAATTTGAAACAAACTCCATGGTGTGAAACAAGTCCATGCTATAATTGTGGAGCATGTGAAAAATAATTTCTAGAAAAAAATAAATTTCCAAGAATAATAAGAATTATTGCAATAATAATAATTATATAATAATAACAACTAAGAAAATAATAAGAGGGAAAAATTATGATAAATCCTGCAACTAGAACAAAATCAATTGAACTATCATTAATAAGAAAAATGTTTGAAGTGACAAACCCTGATGCAATAAATTTAGGGATCGGCGAACCTGATTTTAATGTTCCGGAAAATATTAAGAATGCAATGAAAAAATCAATTGATGAAAACGATACACATTACACATCCAATAAGGGAAATATTGAATTAAGAGAAGAAATCGTTAAAAAATTTAAAAATGATAATGGAATAGATACTAATCCGGAAAATATCATTGTTACAGTAGGTGCAAGTGAAGCATTATTCATGTGCGCACAAGCATTTATTGAAAAAGGAGATGAAGTTTTACTTCCTGATCCAAGTTTTCTTTCATATGAAGCCTGTGTAAAAATGGCAGAAGGTACAATAGTTCCCGTAGACTGTACAATGGAAAATGAATTTAAATTGAAAGCTGAGGACGTTCAAGAAAAAATAACTGACAAGACAAAAGCAATTATCATAAATTCCCCGTCAAATCCGACTGGTGCAGTTATGGAAAAGGAAGATGTTAAAGCTATAGCGGATTTATCAATGGATGAGAATTTCCTAATCATTTCTGATGAAATTTATGAAAAAATCATTTACGACAAAAAACATTACTCCCCTGCAAAGTACAGCGATAATGTAATCACATTAAACGGATTTTCAAAAACATATGCCATGACAGGACTTAGAATTGGCTATTTAACAGCAAATGAGTTTAATACTGAACAATTGCTTAAAATACACCAGTATAATATCGCTTGTGCAAATACAACTGCACAAAAAGGAGCATATGAAGCATTGACTGGACCTCAAGATGACGTTAACAAAATGGTTAGCGAATTTCAAAGAAGGCGTGACCTGATTGTAAGACGTTTAAACGAAATGGGATATGAAACCGTCAATGCTGAAGGTGCATTTTATGTGTTCCCAAGAATTGAAGATGAAGATTTTGTCATGAAAGCTGCAAAAGCAGGAGTAATAACAGTTCCTGGAGTTGCATTCGGATTGAATGGTAAAAACCATGTACGCATGTCCTATGCAAATTCCTACGAAAATATTGAAAAAGCAATGGATATCTTAGAAGAGCGTGTAGTTAATGGATGAATTTAGAAGCAGAGGTGGGAAAAAAGCAGCGACTGTAGCAATCATTGCAAACTGCTTTTTAACCGTTTTTAATATAATCGTTGGATTGATGTCCGGTAGTTACGCATTAGTGTCTGAAGGAGCGCATACATTATCTGACGTTGCAACCACAATTATTGCCTATGCAGGATTTAAGATTGGCCAGAAACCTGCAGATGAAGAGCACCCAATAGGACACGGCCGTGCAGAAGCAATAAGCGGGCTGGTAATTGTATTATTTTTAACTATGGTTGCTTATGAAATAATAACTGGAGCATTTAATAAAATACTTAATCCATCCCTCATCACAATTCCAGACACATTAGCGGCGTTAATGGCTATCTTTGGAATATTTACAAACTACGCAATCAGTAATTACATTATAAAAATTGGAGAAGAAATCAATAGCCCCGCCATAGTGGCCGATGGAAAACATCAAAGGACAGACATATTTTCATCCATAGCGGTTTTGGTTGGAGTTGTTGTATCAAACATGGGATATCCCATCTTAGATCCTATAGTGGGTTTCGTCATTGGACTGTTGATTTTAAAAACCGCTTATGAAATAGGAAAAGAGAATATAGATAATATTATGGGTAAAATCCCATCCGAAGATTTAATAAGAAGAATAGAAAAAATTGCCAATAAAACACCTAAAGTACACAATGCACATGATATTAAAGTAAATTATTTCGGTTCTTATGCTACAGTAACATTACATATTCAACTTGATGGAGATATGACTGTTACAGAATCACACGAAATAGCTCACCAAGTGCAGGAAAATATTGTAAAGAAAATACCAATGATAAAATCTGCAACTGTACATGCCTGTCCAATTGGATTAGAGTACAACCATAACCAAGAAATAGATGAATAAGATTAAAAACGCCGGGACGGGGATTTGAACCCCGGAGGTCGTGAGACCATCGGATTAGCAGTCCGACGCCGTACCAGGCTGGGCCATCCCGACAGTTAAAAAAACAAGTATAATAAGATATATTGTAAAAACTTATTTATAAACTTAATTATTTATTTAAATGGCGTGTTCAAAAGTGGACTAATCTCAAAAATATAAGTGATCTAAAAAACCCAACTCCGCCCCGCGATTCTACAAGCATTGAATGTTAATAGTAAAGCTGCTCCCTTCCGGGCCTGACCCATTTCCATATCAAAGCTGACTAATTTTTACCCTCCAGTAAAAATCTCATCACCACCAATCCTGTAGGACGAGGTTTCTATGCTGTTTCTCTTAGGCTTACATTCTCTCAAAAAGCCGCCTTTTGAACTTCGACCGCACCAAAGGGGGTGTGTGCTTACAGAGGACCCCTAACCCTCCAGTCTAGCCACTAATAATATATGATGTTAATGATATATAAATGTTCGTTAAAATTAATTACTGGAAATTAAAAGTATTACTGTAAAAAAAATATAAAATCAAAAATCGAATTTTCTAGAAAAGAACTATGGTTACTGTAACTGCTTAAAAAAAGGCAAAATTAAAAAAAATAGAGGATAATTCAATTTAATTAAAAAATTTCTTGAATAATGTCCCCATCAGAAATAATACCAACTAATTTCCCATCTTCAACAACAGGAAGTTGATTCAATATTCCGGAAGATGCACCATCTTTCATAATACTGATTGCTGTTTCAATATCATCTTCAGGAGAAACGGTAACTACCGGTTTAATCATTATTTCTTTAACGCTGGTTCCTAATTCATATTTATCCAAAATTAAATTATGACCAACATCGGTTGCAGTTATAATTCCTACTAATTTTTCATCTTCAACAACTGGAAGAGAACTAATCTTATTTTTCATTAATTTCTCAAATGCACATACTACATCCACATCACAGGCAGTAGTTATTACATCAGTTGTCATTATTTCTTTGACTTTCTTGCTCAACACTGTCTACACCTCCAAATTTTTCCAGTATATCATTTATCATGATATCTATAGTTTCATTAATATCTACATTGTTGATTATGCGAGCATCATGAATTTCTGCTTGTTCTACTAAAAAATTTTGTGTTTTTCTAATAGCTTCAAAGTTTTCCATATATCTTTCAAGAGATCTTTTAACCCAAGGCTGCCTGCATCTTGAATAAAATCTTTGTTTATGCGATTCCTCATCATCTACCGTTAAAGTAAATATAATTATGTTATTATTATCCATTAAATCCTTTCTGATGAAGCCCGGAACTACATGAACACCTTCAATAATTGTGCTGATTCCTTCCTTAACGGATCTCTCAATAATAGCTTCAATACCTACATTTACAACTTCAACATGACTGATAAATCCTTCAATAACCGGGTCTGCCCTAATTGATGGGGTTCTAATGCTTTCATGAGCATCAAAACTGGATTTATGGATAACCGGGCTTAGCTCTTTTGATACAATTTTACGCATTACTTCACGAATCATATCTGTACTGATAAGATTTTTCAATCTTAAGCGACTAGCCAGCTCAAAAGCCATTGAGGAAGTGCCTACGCCAGATGCTCCACCAATTAAAATGATTAATGGCTCTTTAGACTTCCTTAAAGATCTCCAATTTTCATATTTTTTTGCAATTTTTGGGTCTACTCCTTTTAAATGGTTTAAAACAACATCTGCCAATTCATAACTGGAAATTTCAACAACATTATTTTTAACTAGTTCCTCTTCTATGTCACTAGCTAAATCATATGCCCTTTCAGTCCCAATATCTGCAACATTGAGTGAACGAGACATTATTCCTTTAGAAAAGGGTTCTTTGTATTTTTCACCATCTACATTTCCAGTAACCCAAATCATGATATCACTCCACGAAGTAATGTTTAAAATTAATATTAAATAAAATTTGTTATTTGATTTTTAAGAAATGATAAAACTAAACAAAAATAGAAAAAAATAGATGAAATATGGTTATTCATCTAAAGAAATGATATCAATGTCATAATTAGAACCATCTTTAATATCAATTAAGACAGCACCATTATCTTTAAGCATTCCAGGATTTGCCACATCAGTAGTAATTCCAATCTTACTAAGTGATCTTGCTTCATGAATATGACCGCAAAGATTTATTTCAGGTTCAAATTCATGAATTGATTTCTGAATGCCTGAACTGCCCACATGTTCACCGTTTTCAACCCTATCAGCTTCAGTATTGAAAGGTGGAGCATGAGTAACAAGTATTCTTACTTTTGGAACTTCTGTATTGTAAACATAATCATAATTGGCTAATAAATCATAAACTGCCCTATAAATCTTATCATCATCCATTTCACCAGGGGTGTCGAATGGAGTTGGATTGGATCCGCCAAAACCGAATAATATTGCATCGCCATAAGCGACAATATTATTATGAAGACAGAATGCTACATCATTAATAGCATTACAGATTCCGGTTGGGTCGCAGTTTCCAGGAATAGCCATCACATCTACACCACAATCAGCTATTTTGTTAATAAATGTGGCGACAAAATCCAAAGGTCCGAAATTGGTAATATCACCTAAAATCAAAACTAAATCAATATCATTATTATTCAAATAAGTGTATAAGTTTTCATTTTCTTCGCCGTGTGCATCACTAATAGCTAATATTTTAGTCATAAAATCACCTTAATCTTCTAAAAAGAATGACCCCATTTCTTTTAAACCAAATTGGAGGTCTCCTTTATCACCGTGTAATTGAACAGTCACATCATCCTCAAATTCTATGATAAGACCATTCCATTCTGCAATTTCTTGAACTCTCTCTTCAGCCAAAGGAACTCTTAAATTAATTCTGCCTGTAGTTAAACCTGGAGGAGTGTTTACAAGAAATCTTGACCTTGATTCAGGAAATTCAAATAGCTCTTTTCCTTGCATGACCTGTTTTAGTAAATCAAGCCAATAATCAACATATTCTTCATCCTCTTGTTCAGCTATAGATAAAAGAGTAGCTTGAATATTATTTAAAGACATTTCAGCTTTAGCTAAACCATTAATCAATTCGGGATGGGTAGGGTCTCTATGATATGAACTGATAGTAGATCTAATTATTCCCATCTCGGGGTTAATTCCTTGAGGGATTTCATATCCCTTTTCACTCAAATCAGCGATGAGCTTATTAAGAACTAACCAGGCCTGTTCAGAGGGTAAGCTCATAAATGTCCACCTATAATTTTTAAAGTAGTATGATTGATTTGGGCATCCGCATCTTTTAGCTCTTGTTCAATTTCATCAGTGCTTGAATATGCATCTAAGAATAAGACATGATGAGTAGAAGTACCAGCAATGTTTAAAATAGCTATTTCATCTGAAGATTTGAGTTCTCTTTTGTCGATAGTTGCTTTGAATTGAACGTAAGGTTCATATTCTTCCGGAAGGTCAGCATATTTAAATATACCATCTAATGTTGCTACAAACATAATTACACCTCTTAAATATATAACACTTAATTTTCTTTAATTAATCATATATAAACATGCTTGCAAATAATTCGTATGATTACAAACAAAAATAATTTGTAATAAAAAAAAGTTATCAAAAAATGATAACTTAATCCGAACTGTGTTTTCAATGCCTAAAAAAAATAAAAAATAAAAGGATTGAAAAAATCCTTAAATCTATTCACCTAATGCTTTTTTGATAGCAGGGGTTGCATCAATTTTTTGAGCATCGAAGGTTAATTCTTCAGCTGATAATCCCATAGCTAATCCGTATAATTGAGCTAAGTGGAATACAGGAAGTGCAAAGTCAGTTCCGTATCTTTCGTTAACTTCAGTTTGACCTTGGTCAAATTGCATGTGGCAGAAAGGACATACGTTAACGATTGCATCTACGCCAGCTTCGGTCATGTGGTCGAGTTTTTCTTTAGTGAAACTAGTAGTTACGTCTAAGTCTCTAGCTCTTAAACCTCCACCAGCACCACAACACATCATTTTGTCTTTGTAGTCAACGGATTTTGCACCGGTGATTTCTACAAGGTCATCTAAAATGGATGGGTTTTCAGCTTGATCTTCAATACCAATAGTTTTGGTTGGTTTTAAGAAGTGGCAACCGTAGTGAACAGCTACATTTAAGTCTAAAGGTTTTTCGATGAGGGAAGCTAATTTTTCGTATCCGACATCATCTCTTAAAATTTGAGCGAAGTGTTTTACTTCAATAGTACCTTTGTATTCTCTTCCGATTTCAGCTAAGTTAGCGTTAATTTTAGCTTTTTTCTCTTCATCTTCTTTTAAAATGTGGTTACATTCGAATAAGGAACCGAAACATCCGTTACATTCAGTCATGATGTCAGCTTCCATGTCTTCTGCAAGAGTTAAGTTACGAGCTGCGATAGTAGCCCAGGTCTCTTCATCAAAAGATCCGAATACACCAGGAGCAGGACAACAAGATGCTCCTTCCATGTCTTTTAATTCAATATCTAATGCTTCAAATAATTTTCTGGTTGCTTTTTCAACACCAGGATAACGGTTGTTCATAATACAACCTAAGAAGTATGCGATTTCCATATTATAACTCTCCTCTTAAATCTATTCTTTTAATCCGCCGGTTGCTTCATCATAACCGATTAATTCGTCGAATGCAGTAATTTTACATAATTTTTGTACTTCTTCTAAAGCTTCAGGATAAGTGTGAGTTGTAGGTGGCAATTCAGGAAGACCGATTTTTGCCCTTAAAGCTTTAACATTGTCGTTAATAGGTACAGCGTGACCAGTATTCATTACAAATACACCAGTCATTTTGTGTGGTTTTGCCATGTATCCAGCGTGAGCTGCAATGTTACGTGCTTTTTTGATAATTTCCACAATTTTAACGCTTCTGAGACATCTTTCTTGGCAAGTGTAACAAGTAGTACACATCCATAAAGCATCGTCAGTGATAACTTCATCTTTTAATCCTAATAAACATTTTCTGACAATTTGTCTTACTTTGTATGGAGTTCTTCTTCCAGATGGGCAACTACCACTGCAGGTACCACATTGGAAACAGTGTTTTACAGTTTCGATTCCAGCATCAATGAACTCAGCGGTGAAATCTGGATCACGATTACTATCATTTAATAATTCTGTATCAGTCAATAAAGTCATGGTATCTCTCTCTTTATCTTTATTTGAATCCTCATCAGCTTCTTTTACATCTTTTTCAGCTTCAACTTTCTCGTGAATTTCTTCCTTGATAGTCTCAACTTTTTCATGAATTTCTTCTTTATCAGCCTCAACTTTCTCGTGAATTTCTTCCTTGATAGTCTCAACTTTATCCTCTTCAGGATTGATGTCATCAGAAGCTGAATCTTCAACACTGTCTGCTGATTCTTCCACAGTTGCTTCTTCTGCCTCTACAACTGGTTCAGCCTCAGTAACAGGTTCTTTTTCAATTTGTGAAGATGTAACTTCGACATCATCAGATGTGTTTAATACATCATTATTGATGTCTGTTTCTTCTTTCTCAATATCTCCTTTAAACAAGGTTTTAAGACGATTTATTATAGACATTAAAAACACACCTCAGATTTTCATAGGATTATTTCCTCTAATCTATACTAATATTCTTTAAAAAACCATATATAAAGGTTACTAAAATTTTGAGCCGTGTAATCAAAAAGGTTACACTTTATGAAAAATTTTTATAAACCTAAAACGACTAAAATTAACATAACAAATAGTAGGATAGACATAAATGATAAAAAAATTCGAAATCAAATCACATGACGGACCTGGAAGAATCGGAAAAATCGATGGCGAAATCACTCCAAAAATATTTTTTAAAGATGAATTAAAAATCGCTCCAAGCGAAGGATCAGCCCATAACATTGACCGTGAAATTGCCGAGTTCAATGTAGCTGAAACATTAAGGCTTGCTGAAGAAAATGTCGATGAATGTGATGTTGCAGTTATTCAAGGGTCCAAATACACTGATTTGAGAATTGAATGCATGAAAAAGCTGGAAGAAATCGGATATAACGGATTCATAATCGCCAATGGGGATGCATTGCTTACAAACTCCAGAGACCTTGTTGAAATTGTTGTATCCCTTAAAAAAGAAGCCAAAAAGACAAGCTACTTCATTTTCCCGTTCACTGAAATTTCATTCATGCCTATTTTGACATATATGGGAATTGATGGATTTCTAGCCGATTCTGCAAATTATTACAGTCATTTGAATGTCCTGCAGACACCAACCAAATCATACGATTTGAATACCTATCCCATTTATGAAGACATCACACAGGAAGAGCTGGAAAAAAAGAATCTTGAGAATATGGAATTTGTCATAAAAGAGATTCATGCACACATGAAAAACAGATCCTTGAGAAATCTTGTAGAAGAGCGTTCAGGCACCACACCACAAAACATCTCAACCTTAAAGATACTTGACAGAAACTATATGGATTATCTACTTGAATACACTCAATTATTTTAAGATTTTAAGTGATGAAACGATATTTTTGAACTCGCGCTCGGATTCGCCTGAAACGTCAAGGGTTCTAAGTTCAAAGATATAGATATTGCCCTTTTCTATGAAAACGTAAGTGTGGATGTCAAAGTTGATTTCAGGAGTATCCATATTTGCATGAAGCTTGATTGCGTCCATATCTGCAATTTGTGTGAAATCTGAAGCTAAAATGACTCCTCCATCATCCGAAATTGCATCTTCCATGAATATCTTGTAATCATCAAGGTTAGTCTGAGTTGGAAACATGACTGCATTGATAAGGTTATCCTCTCCTTTGGACAATGTTGCAATGCAATCCGGATTGGACAAAATGTCTGCCTTTTCGGCTTCCCACTCATCGGGATATTCAAAGGTAATGTAACCTGCATTGAATGTTTTCATAAACTAATCCTCTTTAGGTGTCACTTCGATTGTTTCAGGCTCTTCTGATTCTTCCAGGGTGTCAATGTATTTGGAAAAAGGTTCTGGAAGTTTCGGCATTACCTCTTTTAGGATTTCAGCAGCATCAAGTTCTAAGGCCTGGCCTGCAAGCAACTGCTCAACATCAAAGTCAAATTCAAAAGGCTTAAGCAAATCGTCAACAGGCACTCTTAAATTAATCTTTCTTTTATTCAATACCATCTTGAGGGTGCTTGTGTTCCTGATTTGCTCGTTCATGTCCTCAACAGTAGACTTTATCTCATATGCTATTGCCTTGTTCTTCTCATTAACTTCCTGCTTGGACTTTTCGATGGATTTTTCCAAACCTTCGGCAAGCTCGGCATTCCTTTTGTTGATGTTGTCCCTTGCCTCATCGATAACGACATTGATTGCATTCAAGATAGACTTGTTAAGTTCGACATTATAGGCCAAAATCATCTTATTCTTATAGTCAAGCTCTTTAAAAATAGCTACACGTTCATCGTCAATACTAGTAATCTTTTTGTTTAGCTCGTGAATCTCATCCTTGGCTTTGATAAGCTCTTCCTTATCAGTCAATTGTTCCTTTAAGGAATCGACATCATCGAAAAATGATGCCTTGAGAGTCTGAATCTGCTGTTCCAATGTAGCGATTTCAGCATCTTTGGCTTCAATAGTGTGTTTGAATTCATCGAGCTTTGCATCGGAAAACTGATTGTCCATCAATTTTTCATAGTCTTCCTGCGCCAATACTTTAACTAAGTCACCATCCTCAAATGAATCCTCTTTTTTGAGACTGACCTGTTTTTGCTGAGATTCCTTTTCGACAGTATTTCCGTCCTTATCCTTACTAGTGTATTTTTTAGTATAAACTCTAACAGTTCTAAATTCATCACTTTCCATTTAAGACACCCACTCTATATTAATAAATAGATTTGCTTAATTTAAATAGTTAATGATTAAAAAAAGAAAAAAAGAGAAAAAAATAATTTTATTCCTTCTCTTTTTCCATCCACAACAACATTGCCTCTTCAATCGCCTTTGAGTACCAACCTGTTTTAAAAAGCATCTTATTGGAGGCAATTTTTCTGAAATTCAAGTCAATGTCATTATTGATGCTTATTGTTACGCGTCTGTTACGAGTCATACAAATAGATTGTGCATACTGGTTAATAAATGCGCCAGTGTTTTTTCAGGGCAGTTTGACATGTGAAAATTAACATTGAAATTTTATTGAAAAAACAGAAATAAAAATAATGCATTCAATTTAATTAACATTAACACCAATAATATAACAAGGAAGAATTGGTTGAAATGATGAATGTTTTCACTGATTATTCAAAACAAAATATAAGATGTGATTTAATTCTTAAATAATTATTTTTGAAGGAAAGGAGATGGAATAAATGGTAGATGAAACATCCATAAATGAAAATAATGCAAACCGTATGAGCAAAACTGAATATTACCTTGCAATAGCCCTTGCAGTATCAAAAAGAAGCACCTGTTTAAAAAGGCGCTACGGAGCGGTAATAGTCAATAACGATGAAATAATCAGTACAGGTTATAATGGAAACCCAAGAGGAGAAGAAAACTGCTGTGATAGGGGAAACTGTAAAAGAATGAACCTTCCATCAAATTCCGGCAATTATAATGATTGCTTTTCAGTTCATGCAGAACAGAATGCAATGATCAGTGCAAGCAGGAATGAAATGCTTGGATCAACAATTTATCTGGCTGGAGAAAAGTATGATGAGGGAGCTTGGGTAGAAATAGAAGATGCAGAACCTTGTCCGATATGCTTTAGAATGATAAAAAACTCAGGAATTGACGAAATAGTTAGCAAGAAAGGGATTTTGAAACTACGCAATCCTGTTTGTAACGAATGTTCTTAATCAATTGGAAGATTTTTAGAACGGACCAATTGTTTTAAAGTATCCAAATCCCTTGAAACAATTGAAATTTTTTCACCATCGATTTCGGCAGTATACACGCAGGAATTAACATATTCAGAAATAGTATAATTTTTCGCAGCCTCCTCTACATCAGGAGAAACGACTTCCTCAACCTCTGGAGAAACTATCTCTTCAACCTTTGAAGAACGGGGTTGAGGTTCAAATCTATCCATTTGAGATATTGCAAGATAAAATCCTCTAAATTGAGGATTTCCCAATTGTCCTTCTATAAACCATTCAATAGGTAGATTTTTATCCAAACCAACTGTTTTTGATGCTTTGATAAGGGATTTATGAGTTTTATATGAATTTAAAACAAGCAATAACTCTCTTTTAAAAGTATTGAACTGAAAAGTTCCGTGTTTCAACTTGTCATGTAATAATTTTGATTTTAAAATATTATTTCTTCTTTGTAAATTATTTAATGCACTCATTAACACTATTTTTGTAATTAACACTTAATAATCTTATAGTTTATATAGGTCAAAAAACAAATATTAATTTACAAGTAAACTAATTGAGGTTTGAAAAATGAGTATAAAAAAAGTCGTTGTTGCAGGCGGAGGAGTACTCGGAAGTCAAATTGCACTGCAAACAGCCTATTGCGGATTTGATGTTACAATTTGGCTTAGAAGTGAGGACTCCATAGAAAGGGCTAAACCTAAACTCGAGAGATTCAAAAACATTTATGTCGATACTCTTGAAGCAATGAAAACTGATCCAAGTGCATATTGCAGAGGTTTGGCTAAAAAAACAGATTTGACTGTTGAAGAACTTGATGAGTTAAAAGAGCAAGCCCAAAAGGCTTATGAAAGCTTGACCCTAACAACAAGTTATGAGGAAGCTGCAGCGGATGCAGATTTAATCATTGAAGCAATCGCTGAAAATCCAAAAGAAAAGATAGCATTCTACCAGGAACTGGCAAAGCATATGGAAGAAAAAACCATTTTGGTTACCAACTCTTCAACATTGCTTCCATCAATGTTTGCCGAATATACCGGAAGGCCTGAAAAATACCTGTCACTTCACTTTGCAAACACAATTTGGGCAAATAACACCGCTGAAGTAATGGGACATCCCGGAACTGAGCAGAAGTACTACGATGAAGTAGTCAAATTTGCAGAAGACATCAACATGATTCCTTTAAAACTTAAAAAGGAACAGCCTGGATATATCTTGAATTCACTCTTGGTTCCATTTTTGAATGCCGCTCAGGCATTGCTTGCAAATGATGTTGCAGACCATGAAACAATCGATAAGACTTGGATGCTGGCCACCGGCGCACCTGCAGGACCATTCCATATTTTAGATATTGTCGGACTTACAACTGCCTACAATATCGTAATCATGAATCCTGATTCACAGGACCCGGAAACTACTCCTGGAAAAATAGCAAAAATGCTAAAAGAAAAAATCGATGCCGGTGAAACCGGAATTAATGCTGGAAAAGGATTTTACCAATATTAAAATCCTTTTTTTACTCTTTTTTTAAATTTAGTTCAATGGATCTTAATGTCAATTCCTTACATGTCTCCAAGAATTCAGGGTCTAACTCATTTAAACCCATTTGGGTTATCCAACTTCTGTTTATTTCACCAAGTATCGGAAGAAAATTTCTGCCCTTTTCAGTTAATCTTAAAACATAATTACGTTTATCTTTATGAGATTTTTCACGTGAAATCCATTTTTCACTTTCTAGTTTTGTAACCGCTTTCGTGATTGCCCCTTTTGTTAAATACATACCATCAGATAAAGCTTTTTGATTTAGTTCATCATTTTTATTTATCATTAATAAGCATAAAGCCTGTAGTAAATTTAAATCATATTTTGAAAGCTCATCATTGAAGAATTTATTTTGGTTCTTGTGAAAAATGAATAAAATATCTGCTAGACGATTGGAGTCATACAGCCCCATTCTTTTTTCAAATTCCATAAAGTATAATATATCTAAACAATTATTTAAAACTTGAATAGAAAAACAAATAAAAACATTTATATAATATTAAAATATAAGTATTATACGATGTGAAGTAAATTTCATGTCTGACAATGAAGACATCAACCATTTTATAATCTCCAAAATGTTAGAATATGTTTCATTATGGAAGTAGAAAAACACTACTACTTCCACTCCCCCCTTTATTT
>NZ_JBGUWC010000092.1:0-16370 GCF_045220775.1 Methanobrevibacter sp. | reverse complement strand
AGGAATACAAACGAATGCTCATTTCAACCATCACCATTGTTCATATTATAAAAAAATAGTATATAACAATATGAACAATACTATTTAGATTTTCAACCTATATAAAGGTTAAGGTTATTCAAAGTCAGATTCTATTGCTTTTATCAGTTTATAGATAATTTTATTTGTGCTCACATCAATATTGTTTTCTTCACCTAAGGCAATGACTCTGCCCGTCAAAGAATCGATTTCCGTTTTTATTTTCCTTTGTATGTCCTGATGTGTTGAGGAATAATGATTATAGGTATCCGGAACGAGCTTTGAGTAGAACAGGTCCTTATAATCATCTGGTGTGTCCCAAAGTGTAGAATATCCTGATGCCATTATCACTTCAAAGATTTCATCGATGATGCTGTTCATTATGTCTATGCTGTATTGGTTTTCTGTAAGCTTTCCGTAATTGACGTCCAGAATTGCACCAAGAGGATTCAATGCGCAGTTGTAAAGCATCTTTGCCCACAGGTACTTGTCGACTTCGTCCGTCAGCTCGCAGTTGATTCCGGAAGCGGTTATCATGTCAGCTATTTCCTGCAGTTCAGAAGGGTCTTCTTTCTGAAGTGATCCGATTAGAATTGGTTCGGTGTATACTGTAACTTCGCTGATGTGCCTTTCAGGCCTTGTAAAGCCGGTGATTACGCGTGCTGAAAATACTTCTTTTTCAGTGAAAAATCTTAAGTATGCCTCATCGTTTCCAAATCCGTTTTGGAATATGATGATTTTGAAGTTTTCCTTTAGGATATCTCTGTTTTCATCTAATCTTTTGGAAATATCATCATTTGCAGTTGTTTTTGATGTTATGAATACATAATCGAATTCGTTTTTAGGAATCTGAGCGTAGTCATCGTATACGGATATTTCATCTTTTGAAAATGAGTAGTTTGTAAACAATCCTGTTCTTTCAATCCCATTTTCACGAATTGCATTTGCGGTTTCACCTCGAGCATAAATTGACACATTGGCATTTTGAGATAATACTGATGCTGCAAGTCCTATTCCAACTGCTCCTGCTCCAATAATTAATATGTTCATTTTAATAATCCCTTTTCTTTTATAATAATTATTTTGATTTTTTAATTATTTAACTTAATTCTTTTGTTCTATATTTGTTTATTGTTCGATTTTTTTATTTATTTATTTTTTTAGCTAATTTTAATTAACTTTATTACTATTATCAATTTTTTTTATTACTATTAAAATCTATTCAATATTAAATTTAAATAATGTTCAATAATTTTTTAAAAATCTTTATTATAATGTTTTTATATTATTAAAAACAAAATAAAACTGTACATAATAAGTTAATTATTAAATAAAGTTCTAAACTTGTTATTTATTAGTCTTATTAATGTAATTTTTTAATAAATGTATAGGAAAATGGTGTGATAATAAATGGATAGAAATATGAAAATAGGAGTAATTGCTGCTGTTTCAATTATAGCTCTTTTCGTTTTATCCCTCTTGATTTCTTCATCACCTGCCGGTGACGATAATGCCGTAAGATTCGGTATCTTGACATTATTGCCTCCTCTTGTTGCTATCGCTTTGGCATTCATTACAAAAGAGACAATTCTTTCATTGTTCATCGGTGTATTTGTTGGAGAATTCATGTTGTGCGTAAACGACTTGAACATTGTTTCCACCGCAATCAGCGCATTCCTTCAATTAGGTTCAGATGTCATCGCATGTATGGCAGACCCATGGAATGCAGGTATTGTACTTCAATGTTTGCTTATTGGAGGTATTATCCAATTGGTAACCAAAATGGGTGGTGCAAAAGCGCTTGCTGATGAATTCGCAAAAAGGGCAAACACTCCAAGAAAAGCACAATTATTCACTTGGTTATTAGGATTATGTGTATTCTTCGACGACTACGCAAACTCCTTGATTGTCGGTCCTATCATGAGACCTGTTATGGATAAATTACACGTATCTAGAGAAAAATTAGCATTTGTAGTAGACGCAACTGCAGCTCCTGTAGCTGGTATTGCAATCATCTCCACATGGATTGGATTAGAAATAAGTTTGATTGCAGCCGGTTTCGAGTCTGTGGGCGTAACTAACGTTACCGGATTTGGAATATTCTTACAGACAATTCCATATAGGTTCTATAACATATTCATTCTGATTTTCATTGTAATTTCTGCTTTGACATTATACGAATTCGGTCCAATGAAAAAGGCAGAACAAGCTGCTCGTGCTAGAAAAGAAGACGAAGAAATCATTGTTCCTCAAGCTCCTGGTTTTGATGATGTAAAACCTGTTGAAGGCATCAAATTATCCGTATGGAACGCAATCATTCCAATCGGTACATTGATTATCGGTGCACTCATCGCATTCTACTGGAGCGGATACACCACCATCTTAGGCGGTGAAGATCAAGCATTAATCACATTAATGAACACTTCTCCTTTAAGCTTTGACGGTATTTTCCAAGCATTGTCACAATCCGATGCTTCCGTAGCTCTGTTCCAGGCAGCGCTTTTAGCTTCAATTGTAGCTATCGTAATGGCTGTCGGTGAGAAAATCCTCACCATGGAAGAAGCTATCGGCGAATGGATCGGCGGTATGAAAACCATCGTTATTACCGGTGTAATCCTGCTTCTTGCATGGTCATTAGGTACCGTTATCGGAAATGTCGGAACCGCAGATTATCTTGTAGGTGTGTTAAGCAACACCATTCCAGCATGGATTGTACCGACATTGATTTTCATCTTAGGTGCTTTGATTTCATTTGCTACAGGTACTTCCTATGGTACAATGAGTATCTTGATGCCTTTGGCGATTCCTCTTGCTTGGGCAGTCAGTTCCGGTGACATGTCATTTACAATCGTTGCTACAAGTGGTGTATTGACCGGAGCTATTTTCGGGGATCACTGTTCACCGATTTCAGATACAACAATCCTGTCATCCATGGGAACCAGCTGTAACCATATTGACCACGTAAGAACACAAATCTACTACGCAATTTTCGTTGCATGTGTAGCAATATTCATCGGTTACATCCCAGCAGGTTTAGGAATCGCATGGTACATTTCATTGCCAATCGGTATTGTTGTATTGTATATAGGTCTTAAAGTATTAGGTGAAAAGGTAGACTTTGATGAAGTTGAGGCTTAGGTCCTCACTTCCATTATTTTTTTAAAAACGATTAAAATTTAGGCATACCTAAAAATATTTATATTGCTATCCATAAATCAATTACTATGAGTGAAAATAATCATTTGCCTTTATATGGAATTGGGCCTTATTTAATAGGTGCAATAACATTAATGACAATCATAGCAATTATGATTTCTTTTTTAAAGTACATCCCAGTATATTCATTAGATTCACTAATTTTAAAAGTATTTGGTGTTATTCTAATGATTGTTGGAGCGGTATTTTGGCTTCGGGCCGTCTTGAATTCTGACATTCAAAAGAATATTGTGCAGAATCATCTGGTGACAACAGGAATCTATGGCATTGTCAGACATCCGATATATGCTGCCTTTCTATATGCAATAACTGGAGTGCTTTTGATTGCAGATAATTTAATCTTAATGCCATTATCTATTGTTTACTGGTTGATATTAACATTAACAATGGTAAAGACAGAGGAAAGATGGCTGATTGATTTATATGGTGATGATTATTTGAGTTATTCAAAGAAAGTAAATAGATTCATACCGAAGGTGATTTAATGGGATTTTTTGAGAATATGGGAAATCCACAAGGAAAACTAGGAAATATGCAACTGAAATCAATGAACAAGGAACACACCCCAGTATCCCTATGGGGATTGAAGCATTTGGACATTAAGGATGATGACATAATATTGGATATAGGCTGTGGTGGAGGAATGAACGTTAAGCGAATGGCTGAAAAAGCAAAAAAAGTTTTTGGCATTGACTACAGTATTGTAAGCGTAGAACTGTCAACAGAAGTTAATGAAGATTTGATTAAAAATGGTCTAGTAGAAATTGTTGAGGGCAATGTCCAAAGTCTGCCTTTTGAAGATGAAACATTTGATATTGTAACCGCATTCGAGACAGTTTATTTCTGGCCGGATATCGAAAAATGCTTTGGTGAAGTCAAAAGGGTCCTCAAGCCGGGTGGAGTATTCTTGATTGGCATGGAATCAAATGGGGATAATAATTTCATCATGAAATTCTGGAAGCATTTCATTGACATGGAAATGTATACTGATGAGGAAATCGCTTCATTTCTAGAAAACAATGGTTTTAGCGAAATAACTGCCTATATTAGGGATGGAAGAAAAAAGCAGGAGATTATTAAAGTCAATGGAAAAGAAACTCGGGTGAATGATGATTACAGCAATGTATCCTTTTCAGACAAGTTTCTTGAATGGGTGACAGTAGTTGCGAAAAAATAATCAGTATAACCTTGAATTTTTGTACAAATAATCATCGCATAAATCCTTATAGGTACAGTATCTGCATAAAAACTGTTTTTTTGCGGGAAATTTCCCGCTGTTAATATCTTTTCTGACATCATGAAGTGTATCAATGGCTTGTTGAATCTCATCATTATTCAAATAATAACGCTTGTTTTCCTCATCGCAAACGTCAAGCAATCTTAAGCGTCCGTTTTTCGTAAAGAATATTCCGACTCTTGAAACGGTCTTGCCGAATACGTTTTCGACAAGCAATTTGTAGTAACACAATTCTAAACGATATTTGGAAAAGGAACTTGATTTTGATGTTTTATAGTCTATTACAATCAGTTCTCCGTTTTCATCTTCCAGGATGATGTCGCATATTCCGGAAAATCGGTTTTCCTCATCAATAATGTATTCTTCCTGGCAGAACAGCTTGTAGTCATTATCGACAAACGCTCTCTTAAAAAAAGATCCCAAATTATCAATGTGGTCAGTCAGGTCATATCCTATATTTTCTTCAAAAGCAATTTTTATAAGCTCGTTTTCAATGTCCACCTCATCCAGATTGTCCTCAAATTTTTCCGAGAATTTTTCGGCAATCAGATGAACATCACTGCCGAGCGCCATATACTTGTTTTGAGGCACCTCGATTTCATCGATGTATTGAAACTTGAACTCAAGCGGACATTTAAGATATGTATTGACTTTTGATTTTGATAATTTCATAGTTTAATGTTTATAAAAACTTTTTTAAATAAATTATTATTAGTTTAAATACTTTAAATTCAATATTATATATTAGGTGAATATATAATGGATAAATTATACGCACTTTTAGTTATCTTAATTGTTATTTATATTGGAATTAATCTGGGCAGTCCTTTACTCGGTTTTGATAATGGCAATACAACTGATAATGTAACAGATGTTGTTGATGAGAACTTAATCCATGTTGGAGCAAGCACAATTCCAAAAATAGATAACTTTACAGATAATGCAGTAAATGACACAACAATCAGTTTGGTTGATGAAAATAAAGGAATGACCATTAATGTATCCGAAATAGACAATTCCCAAGGAATTGGAGATATTGCAGGTAATTATTACAATAATTATCCACATACCTCAAATCAGACTATTGATCAAAATGGCGTAACAACATATTTCTTATACAATGAAGTTTCTGAATATTACAGTTCAGATATCTTCTTTAATAAAAACGGTCAAAATTATTGTATTAGCGGAGATAATATACCTTATGCAGACAGCGATTACTTTATTAATCATTGCAAAGGCATTATCGATACAATCAATATCACTTCAACAAGTTAGGAGAGTAGTTAAAAATGAAAATCGTAGCACTTCAAGCAAGCCCTCGCAAAGGCGGAAACTGTGATGTATTGATGGATGAAATGATAAAAGGAATTGAAGAAAACGGCGGAGAAGTAGTCAAGTTCTACTTGGAAGACCAGGACATTGCACCATGTAAGGCATGCATGTACTGTGCAGAAAACCCTGAATGCGTGCGTGCCGATGACGGAAACAAAATCCTTGATGAATTGGTCGCTGCCGATGGAGTAATATTTGCAACACCAATCTATTACGGTCAGATGTCCGCACAAGGCAAATTGATTATTGACAGGTTCTACAGCATCGGTCAAAATCCGGATAAAAGCCTATCAGGTAAGGCTGCATTGATTTTCACTGAAAACCAGCCTGAAGAAACCTATGCAAACTACATTGAGATGACAAAATTCTCACCATTCACATTCATGGGCTATGAAGTACTTGGTCATGTAGATGCAGGCAGTGCAGGTCCTGCTGGTATTGTAGCTGAAGAGCAAGAAGAAAAGCTTAAGGAAGCTTATGAACTTGGTTTAAAATTCTAAACCAATTTTTTCTCTTTTTTTTTTAAAATTAAATAATTGATTGATATGGGTATAGGTTCACTTTTCAGAAGAAAGAAAAAGGATAAGAAAGAAGAAGTTGAGGAATGTCACATTGACATTAACTCAGATGACTGTGACGGATGTGAAAAATGCATAATAGCTTGTCCTAACAATGTTTTAATGTTAAAAGATGATATTACAGCTGTTCGTGATCCGCAGGTCTGCAAAAGCTGTAAGGTTTGTATGGCAATTTGTCCTAATGACTGCATTACAGTTAACTAATTTTTTTTTTTTAAATTGTTTTTATATTGTAAAATTGATTTAATAGTGAAATATTGCTCTTATTTTTTAGATTTAAGAAAGGAAATATTAATAAAGGATAAATTACAAACGAATAGACGTTAAAAAATTAATTTCTAGTTGAGTAATATGTCTTTTATTTATATTGATGAGAGCGGTGATTTGGGAACTAAATCCTCTAGTTCCAGATATTTTGTTATGGTAGCTATTAAAATTGATGATTCTAGGAAATTAGAAATATTAGTTAATAAAATTAGAAAAATATCTAAAAATGAAATTGGATACATGAATGAATTAAAAGGTTTTAATCTCCCAAATGATATTATAAAGAAAATTTTTAAAAATTTAAATAAATTTGATTATGAGACATTTATAGTGGTTTTTGATAAATCAAATAGATATAAATTAAAAGATATTGATAACAATTTATTATATGATTTAATTGCATCTGAACTGGCTAATTTAATTAATATTAATGAGCATACTTTTGTTTTTGTTGATAAAACAAAAAATAAAGATAATGAGATAAAAAATTTTAATAAAATGTTTACTGATAATTTGTGTAACTATAAAAATTATTCTGTTAGTTTAAATCATGTTAATTCAATGAATTTTAAAGGATTGCAAATTGCAGATTTAATTTCTTGGTCTATTTTTCAAAGTGTTGAACACGAAAATGATGAATTTATTGATTTGATTAAAAATAAAACTATAAAAAAAGTATTTTGAAGATGGAAGAACCCACAGCCACCTAATTGACCATAATAATATGGAAAGTCGCCCCTCATCAGGACAAGGACATGCAGGTTGAACTTAAAAAAGTTTTTACCTTCTAAATCTTACAGTTCTTATTATGTAGTCTAATCATATTTAAATGTTTACACCAAATTCGATATAACTGCTATCAATTTATATTTTCGCGAATCGTATCGATGAAGCTCCTGTCTTCAAGTTTGATTATTTTTGTATGCCTATCTGATTTTCTAATTCTGATTATATCGCCATTAAAAGCTTCAATGGGATGGCCGTCGTATAATACAAATGATGCGGTATTGTCCCTGATTTCACTTATCCTAATTTCAACGATTGAATCATCGGACAATACGATACTTCTGTTGATTACTGTATGCGGAGCTATTGGTGTTAATGTTAAGATTTTGGCTGTCGGATCTGCAATCGGACCTCCGCATGATAGGTTATATGCTGTTGAGCCGGTTGGTGTGCAGACCAGAATTCCGTCGGCGGTATATGAATTGATCAGTTTTCCGTCAATGATTGCATCGAATCTCACAACTCCCATTATGTTTTTGGAAATTTCGATTTCATTCAAGGCAGGAGGTATTTCAATGACTTCTCCGTTTTCCCTAATGATTTCGCCTTCAAGCATCATTCTCTCTTCTATATGATAATTGTTATTTAGTAAATCAATAAGTGCTTTTTTAATGTTTTTAGGATTGATTTCTGTTAGAAAACCTAAAGTTCCGGTGTGTATTCCAATCAATGGCTTTTCACAGGATAGCCTTGCTGATTTGAGAAAAGTTCCGTCCCCTCCAATGGAGATTATCAAATCGCATTCGGAAACCTCATCGGTGATTTCGATTTTTAGCTCCTCTGCAATATTTATCAGTTCTTCTTTTGTTTTTAGGGAAGCGGAATTTCTTTTATCTTCATTGATGAATATTTTCATGGCTATACTTATTTAGTTCATGTTAATTAATATTTTCCCAAAATATTTCGCTAAATTATATTGAATAATCGAGTTATAATTTTAAAAGGCATGTTGAAAGAATAGTATTTAATTAAATGAACTTTCAAAAAAATAAAAAAGAGTAAAAAAAGTAGAGTTTTTAATGTAGGTAATCTACATCAATAAATTAAAAAGTAGATTAGAATTCGATTTCTTTAGCACCGATAACTTGGATATCCATTTTTTCGACAAATTCGCCGCTTTCTTCTCCAAAGTTCAAGAAGTGCGGTGAGCCCATATGTTTTTTGAGAGCTTCAGGACTTTCCCATTTTTCAACAAATGTTAAAGTGTCGTCTTCAATGGATTTTAACAATTGATAATCAATGTTTCCTTCTTCCTGTAAAGTTTCGTATACTAACTCTTCTGCAACTTCAATGATGCTGTCTTGACAACCTTCTTTAGGTTGGACTTTTGCTAACACAAGTATGAAATCCATAACTACTCACCTACTGTTTGTTAAAGATTAATATAATTTTCATATTACTTAATATTAATGTCTCATATTTTTGATAAACTCTTTTTCATAAAATACATTAATCAAAAAACAGATATATTCAATCAGTTAAAAAAAAATTTTGGAGAAAGAAGATGATATATTCAACTGAGATAGAAAACATGTGCCTTGTTCGCAAAGGTGCAAATCATGACCCTGCTCCAATACCTGAAGAGGGCAAATGGGTTAAAGCAAAGCAGATATCAGACATTTCCGGTTTTACTCATGGAATCGGCTGGTGTGCACCGCAACAAGGATGCTGCAAACTGACATTGAATGTTAAGGAAGGAATCATTGAAGAAGCGTTGGTTGAGACTTTGGGGTGCTCCGGAATGACTCACTCAGCTGCAATGGCCGGTGAAATACTTGTTGGAAAGACCATTCTGGAAGCATTGAACACTGACCTTGTCTGTGATGCGATAAACACTGCAATGCGTGAATTATTCTTACAGATTGTCTATGGAAGAACCCAATCAGCATTTTCGGAAGGGGGCCTTCAGATTGGTGCAGGCCTTGAGGATTTGGGAAAAGGCCACAGAAGCCAGATTGGAACAATCTATTCAACAAAGGAAAAAGGTCCAAGGTATCTGGAGCTTACTGAAGGATACATCACTGAAATCGGACTGGATGAGGATGACGAAATAATAGGTTACAAATACATCAACCTTGGCGTGATGCTTGATCAAATCAAATCAGGAATTGACCCATTGGAAGCAATCGAGAATGCTACCGGTCAATACGGAAGATTTGACGATGCGGCCAAAAAAATAGATCCGAGGAAGGAGTGATATCATGAGTTTGTTTGAAAGTTATGAAAGAAGAATAGATCAAATCATTCCTGTTTTGGAAAAATACGGCATCAAAGATCTTGAAGAGGCAAGGCAAATATGCCTTGACAAAGGCTTTGACCCAGAAGAAATTGTCAGGGGCGTTCAGCCAATCTGTTTTGAAAACGCATGCTGGGCATATACCCTTGGCGCTGCAATAGCCATCAAGCAAGGATGCACCAAAGCGTCTGATGCTGCAAAAGCTATTGGAGAGGGTCTTCAGGCATTCTGCATTCCTGGAAGTGTGGCGGATGACAGAAAAGTAGGTCTTGGTCATGGTAACCTTGCATCAATGCTTTTAAGCGATGAAAGCGAATGCTTCGCATTTTTGGCAGGTCATGAAAGTTTTGCGGCTGCAGAAGGTGCAATTGGTATTGCAAACTCCGCAAATGAAGTAAGGGAAAAGCCTTTAAGGGTTATTCTAAACGGGCTTGGAAAGGATGCTGCACTTATCATCTCAAGAATCAACGGTTTCACTCATGTCGAGACCGAGTTCGATTACTTTACAGGAGAAGTGAAAGTCGTAAAGGAAAAGGCATACTCTGATGGTGAAAGGGCAAAAGTCAGATGTTACGGTGCAGATGACGTGCGTGAAGGTGTTGCAATCATGCATTTGGAGGGCGTTGATGTATCTATAACTGGTAATTCAACAAACCCTACACGTTTCCAGCATCCTGTAGCCGGAACATACAAGAAGGAATGCATATTGCAAGGCAAAAAATACTTCTCAGTTGCATCAGGCGGAGGTACAGGAAGGACTTTGCACCCGGATAACATGGCTGCAGGACCTGCTTCCTACGGTATGACAGATACATTGGGAAGAATGCACTCAGATGCCCAATTTGCAGGATCATCATCCGTACCCGCCCACGTGGAAATGATGGGACTGATAGGTATGGGAAACAATCCGATGGTAGGAGCATCCGTTGCCGTTGCAGTGGCCGTTGAAAAGGCAATGAAACAATAAGGGGACTTATTCCCTTTTACTTATTTTTTTCAGGTGTTTTATATGTCTACTCTTTGGGGACTAACAGCTAGAGGAATATGCGAATATAACGGTAAAATTTTACTTTTGAAAATCAGGTCACGTTCCGCTCATGATGCCGGAAGATGGGAAATTCCAGGTGGTAAAGTCAAAAAATGCGAATATTTTGACCAAGCTTTAAAAAGGGAATACCTTGAAGAAACCGGCCTTGAAGTTGATGTTGTATCATTATATAATGTTGTTAGAAAAGACTTTACAGCTTGCAAAACATCAGAGGATGTTAAATCAATTCAACTGATTATGAAAGTTACATGTGAAAGTGATGAGGTTACAATCAGTGAAGAGCATGATGATTATGGTTGGTTTACTTTGGATGAGATAGAAGAAATGATAGCTGATGGTTTATTAACACCGCCTGCTGCTGATGCTTTTAATACTAAAAATTGATTTCATTAAATTTATTCTTTTTTAATTTTCAGGTTTTTTATTGTTTTTTAAATGAATAGCTTATAATTTTGCTATGTGTAAAAAAGAAGCTATAAAATACATATTAAAAGCTAATCATCACATAAATGGTCTGTTTATCAAATTAGAAAAATTTTGGATTTACCCAAACTATGCTTCTTTTTGACATCATAGTTTGTTAGCACATTAACAGGTTAAGAGCCAACAAAAAGTAGTAACTTGCTAGAAAGATGTAAGAGATAGCAAGCACTATATTTTCAACATGCATAATACAATTCTCCAATTCAATAGGAGTGTTTTTAAGATAATGCTCTTTCCATTCATAAAAACACCAATAATTATGTATTATTTTATTTGTATTTTAGAATTAATTATTTTCATTTAGAACTATTTAAAATTTATTATTTTTAAAAATGAAGATTATTTAAAGAGTATAAAATTGTTTTGATGATGAAAAATTGCTTTAATTGATAAAAAGGGTGAAATAAAAACTTTTATATATATGAATAGCTATAATATTATTTAACATCTTATGATGTTTTGGTTGCATATTGCAGACCAATAATTGTGTATATTGAATGAGGATGTGTCAAAATTAATCCTTATTCAATTTTTGAATTGATTCTTTTTTTAAGTTTTTAAGAAAAATTTACATATTCTAATAATTATTCGAGTCCTAATATTTTAGCAGCGTTTTCATAAAGGATTAAAGAATGCTCTTCATCGGTCAGATTTATTTTATTGAAGTATTCCATTTCGCTTTTTGATTCCCACATCGGATAGTCACTTCCCCAAAGCACCCTATCTGCACCATATGCATGAATCAAGTTTAAGGCGGTTTCGGGTGTTAGGGCATATAAACTGGAACTTATATCCACATATAGGTTTGGTGTTCCCGCTAGCTTTTCTGTCGCTTCTTCCCACATGCTCCATCCTGCAAAATGGGCGCCGATGAAAGTGATGTCTGGGAATTCATCTAAAAATGGTTTGATCTGTTCCGGATTAGAATAATGGTATCTGAAATCACCACAATGAACCTGCATTGGCAAACCGGCTTCGCTTACAGCTTCACCAATTTTAAAGGCACGCTCTTCGTTCATTGCAAATTGCTGAAAGTCAGGGTGTAGCTTAACTCCTTTAAGGCCTAGGCTAACAAGATAATCAACATCTCCCTTAATGTCTTCACTGTCAGGATGCAGTGTTCCAAAGCCTGTAAACAAATCAGGATGAGAGTTTACTGAATCTGCTATGAATTCATTGATTGATTTTACCTGTTTTGGTGTTGTGGCAACTGAATGGACCAGGTAGTGTGTCACTCCGACTTCATTGCCGTCTCTTATCAAATCATCAAGCTTTCCGTTCAATGACATGTCCAAATCGTAAAAATCTCTAATTCCTAAAACGGCTCTTTCCGCAATCTTTTCAGGGTATATATGACAGTGTGCATTAATAATTTTTTGCATATAGTTAAACCACCTTTTCTAATCTAAATTATAATATTTGTTTTTAACGTATAAAAAATTGTCCATGATAGATATATTTTTAACAATTTAATCACATATCTTTAAGCATGAAATATTGTAGCGAATGCGGTTGCGAAAATCTGGATGAAGCCCAATTTTGCAGGAATTGCGGCAGTAAACTTAAAGCCGAAACTAATGAAATTGCACAAAAGCAGGCAACTTCAGACATTAAAGAAGTTAAACGGCAAGAAGTAACTCCAAATGTCACTGTAAACAAAAACATGAATTCAATCGTTTCAAAGCTTTTCTACAAGACAGACAAATACACCGGCGAGTTGAGGATAGCTAAAACAAAGACAATAAGCATTGTCGTATTTGTTGTAATGTTCTTTTGTGAGATTGGTATCAACCTTCCGGAATATTCATTTGCAATTGTATTAATCACCGGAATCATTTTCGGACTGATTTTTGCAGTTCCAACTTATATAATAGGATACCTATTGGGATTGGCTATTGACAAGCTTACCCATTAGTATAGTTTTTCACCTGTGTATTCATTCTCTTCGGTGTAAATCCTAATCAGCCTATCGATTAAATCGTCATACATTAGCCTGTGGCCTACTGCTCCGCCCTGTGGGGTTTTGACATTATTCAGGGATTTGTCTGAAAACTCTCCGCAATTGTTGATGATGTACCACATTCCGTGAGGGGTGTATATGAACAGTTCACCTTCGCCTTTGTCAAATCCTTTTTTAAAGCTGTCCTGAGGGTCATACATCTTTGTTGAATGAACTGCAAGCCTGCTCAAGTCCTGTTCTGGACGTGTCCCTCCCTTTTCAAACAGCATCTTCAGCCATTCATATGACTTGTCGATGAGATTCGCTTTTTTTATAGGGTCTGCAAATGCTTCCTTTATCTTGTTTTGGCGTTTTTCCAATGTGTTTGTTATTCCTAGGATTTCCTCTACTTTGGAAACATCCTTTTCAAGGCACCTGTATCCTTCAGGCCTGCCGGTAACCTGAACGTTGCCTTCAACAAAATCCATTCTCTTGAACTTTCTGAAATAGGGCTTTACCTTTTCAAATTCCTCATCAGGTATTTTTTTGTTTAGTCCGTAAAGGTAGCCATATTCATTAGCGTCATAACATTTGGTTTCCAGTTTTAATTCTTCATCAGCCATATTAACACCCATCAATTAGATAAATTAATTCATTTCCTATTTTCGTAAGTTATTTTTATTATAAAATATAATTATAATTTATGGTAAAGGTAAGTATTTTAGGATCAACTGGAACAATAGGTAAAAATGTTGCATTTACCCTTGCAAGAGACCAAACAGTTGATGAGATTGTAATGTTTTCAAGGCCAGAAAGCCTTGAAAAAGTTAAGGGAGAGACTTATGACATGTATGATGCCCTTGCCGCAAGGGATATTGATTGTAGGTTAACTCCATCCTGTGATTTTAATGACATTGTTGGTTCTGCTGTTGTATTGATTACCGCAGGCGTTCCTCGTGAAAAGGGAATGAAAAGACTTGAACTGGCTATTCCAAATGCAAAAATCGTAAAATACTATTCTGAGCAGATTGCCAAGTATGCTCCTGATTCAATCATACTCGTTGCAACAAATCCTGTCGACGTCATGACAACCATTGCTCTTGAGGCATCCGGATTTCACAAGAAGAGGGTCATAGGTGTCGGAAACCATTTGGATTCATTAAGGCTTAAAAATTATTTCTCAAGACAAATCAACATTAACAGTTCTGAAGTCCATACAAGGGTTGTCGGCGAACATGGGGATAATATGGTTCCTCTTTTAAGTTCCACTACCATTGGAGGTATTCCTTTGAAATATTTCGTTGAATATGTTGATTTGGATATTACGGAACTGGTTGAACGGCTTAAGAATGCAGGCAATACCATTATTTCCAAAAAGGGAGCAACCGAATACGGCCCTGCCTTTGCGATTTCTCACCTTATCTCAACAATAATTACAGATACCCATAAGGTATTGACAGTCAGCTGTTATCTGGATGGGGAAATTGAAGATGTGGAGGACGTATCCTTGGGCGTTCCGGCGGTCACTTCCAAAAGAGGCATTGAAATGATTGTGCCTATTCATATGGATGACATTGAAAGGGAAAACTTCATTAAGGCTGCAAATACCGTTCGTGATGCAACTTATGAGGTAAAAGAGCATCTAGATATTTAAGTTATAGAGGATTTTTCATGAATTTTATTAAGAAATGGACTGAATCAAGTCTTATATTGAAGATTATTATAGGATTAATCGTAGGTGCCATTTTGGGCGTTGCAGTTCCCGAGTGGTCAATAATTGGATTTCCAGGTGAATTGTTTGTAAGTGCATTAAAAGCTATCGCTCCAATTTTGGTTTTTGTTTTGGTTGCTTCTGCTATTTCAAAAGCAAGAAGCGGCATAGGTTCCAGATTCAAGACAGTTATCATTCTTTATCTGTTCAGTACCTTCCTGTCCGCTATGGTTGCGATTATAGCAAGTACCCTGTTCCCGGTTACTATTCACTTAACTGATGCAAGCACTGCAGCAGCACCGGGGGGTCTTGGCGAAGTGATGTCCAATATGATTCTGACTGTATTTTCCAATCCGATTGAACTGTTGTCTCAAGGCCAATACTTGGGAATACTGTTCTGGTCAATCGTATTCGGCATTGCACTTAAAATGGTTGCAAGCGACACAACAAAGGATGTAATAACTGATTGTGCCGATGCAGTTACAATGATAGTGCGAGGCATTATTCAGTTTGCGCCAATCGGTATTATGGGATTGGTATTCACATCAGTTTCTGAAAGTGGGCTTGCAATATTCACTGAATACGGACAGTTAATTCTGCTGCTTGTCGGATGCATTGCATTTGTTGCATTCGTAACAGATCCTATCATTTCGGCTGTAGCGTTAAGACGCAACCCTTATCCATTGGTATTTACATGTTTAAGGGAAAGCGGAATTACTGCATTTTTCTCAAGAAGTTCTGCTGCAAATATTCCAATCAATATGGAATTGTGCGAACGTTTAGGACTGGATAGGGATTTCTTCTCAATAAGCATTCCATTGGGAGCTACAATTAACATGGAAGGGGCTGCAGTGACAATAACTGTCATGACACTTGCGGTCTGCCATACAATGGGAATATCTGTTCCATTGCCTATTACTATTGTTTTATGCATCATTTCAACTGTTGGAGCATGCGGGGCTTCCGGGGTTGCTGGAGGATCTCTTTTACTGATTCCAATGGCATGTTCCCTGTTTGGAATAAGTGCCGACGTATCAATGCAGGCTGTAGCAGTCGGATTTATCATTGGAGTCATTCAGGATTCCTGTGAAACAGCGCTCAACTCTGCCGGAGATGCACTGTTTTCAGCGACTGCAGAATATCATGATAGGAGGGTAAGCGGAGAGCCCGTTAATTTCTTAGGAGAATTTGCCCATAGGTGAGTATATGAAGCTGGTAGTTCAAAGGGTATCCAATGCAAGCGTTGAAGTTGAGGGCGCGATTGTCGGTGAAATCCAAGAGGGACTGATGGTTTTGGTAGGCTTCGGCGAAAATGATACGCAAAAAGAAGCAGATTATCTTTCCAAAAAGCTTGTAAAACTAAGGATATTTCAGGATGAAAAGGGCAGGATGAACAAGTCTGTCAAGGATATTGGCGGAAAACTATTGCTGGTTCCACAATTCACGTTATATGCTCACACCAAAAAGAACAGACCTTCCTTCCACAAGGCATTGGCTCCGGATAGGGCAACCGAGC
>NZ_JBGUWC010000091.1:0-1994 GCF_045220775.1 Methanobrevibacter sp. | reverse complement strand
ATTTCCTTTTCATATTCGTTCTCCTTGTAAGCTGTTCTTACAAGATATTATAAATTTGTTAGCAACACTGTGCAAGTAGGGATTTATTGGTAATCGGCATAAATAGCATTGAGTTCCCTGTATATTTTCTCGCAAAGGAAAAAGTCACGGATAATATTGTGATAGAACTCTACCACACCGTCACCTGTTTCTTTCCAGTAATTGCACAGGGCATAACACTGCTCTATCAGATAATTTATCCTTTTATTTGTCAGCCTTGTATCGTTGTCAAGTAATTTTTTTATAATTTCCCTCAATTCACCTGATGACACATAAAACTGATTATTGTTTGAAAGATACATTTGGTAGGCAATTTCTTCTGTGACTTTGTAAAAAATCTCCTTGTATCTGTGTATCTTATGCTTATATTTTCTGCCAAACATCTTGTTATAATCCGTGTCCATCAATTCATTATAAAAGATTTGGTGATACAATGACCAACTGTTTTTAGTAAGGTCGATACTGATATCTTTTGCTGCAAGCATATACAATGTCATGGGTGTATCGCATATCGCAGAATCGGTATCATCACTGATACTGACGATATACTTTTTTATTTCATCATTCAAGGGCTGATTACAAAATTCAGGAGAAGTATAATGCTCTATCCATTGCGTTCTTTTATCTTTATCAAAATGCTGTAGGGTGATAAATTCACACGAGCTATCTATCTCTTTTTTTATGTAATGAGGACGTGAGGTTATTATGTATTGATAGCCGTCTAACTCGATTTCCGCCAATTCCTCTATCAATTCATTATAATTTTCGATATTTTCTATCATACATAATTCATCAAAACCGTCAAGTATCATTACAGCCTTAGAAAATCGTTCCTCCATATCGTCACAAGTTTCAAGTTTCATATGTTTCAAAATGGAATCTATCAAACCTTGTTTTGATTTTATCACATCTCTGTCCAAATCACGCAGACGAATGGTAATGACCTGTCTGTCACCAAAAATATTTTTTGCGGTATCGTCATTATTTTGCAAATGATAATTCATCCAACTTACAAGCGTACTTTTTCCACAGCCTGCATCGCCCTCTATGAATAAAAAACAATTATCGCTTTTCACAAAAGCGGAAAGTTTATCTTCAAGGTCTGTTTTTGGATCGTCATATTCATTTTCCTTATATTTCGGCATTACAAACAGATTGCAGAGATTTACCTTGCTGTCATTCTTATGCAAAAACAATGGTTCACGGAAACCTTCGGCATATTTTGCGTTGTCGGTGTGGACATCTTCTTCTCCTATAGGAAACCTTATATTCGTATAAAAGCCTTCATTTTGAAATGCTTTGCTATGTTTGGTAATAAAATCGCTTATATCATTCCACGACAGCAACTCCACTGTAATTGGAACGAAATTTTGGCGATTTTCCTCATTCATGTTGGCAATAAACTTCTGAATTCTAACATCATCGGGAATTGTCGTTGCCGCAACAAAATACTTGATATTTGAATAATTTTTAACAGCCTTACTATAATCTCCCTTTATTTCTTCCAAAAACCTATCTGCTCTATCTGCTGAATAGTTCTTGCACTGTATAACCCTGTCACTGTCCTGTAAATCCCAAATATCGATTCCGTTTTGCAACTGTCCTCTTCGTCCGCACAGAACAAAGTTTTTATTCCATTCCAGTCGGGCATATATTTTCATTATTTCTTCAAAATCAGAGTCATTCTTAGGCGGAATTAAATTTCTCTGTTGCATAAAAATCCCCTTTTCATCTGTTTTCTATAATTATACCACATATTTCTACAAAATAATATACTTTTTGTTAAAATTTATAACCTTTTTCATCATATAAATTACTTAAAAATATGCGGTAGAATTTTGTACTATGGATATGATATAATATAGAAAATATACTCTCAACTGAAAACATTTAGCAAAAAATCAAATTCATACTTTCATATCGAGAATGATTGAGGTATAATGGTATCAATATGA
>NZ_JBGUWC010000090.1:0-7132 GCF_045220775.1 Methanobrevibacter sp. | reverse complement strand
ATCAGTCACACGATTATAAACCTTACCATAAATACCAACTTTAATAGCAGCACCCGCAATAGGATTAACACCATCAGTCAAAGTAATAACCCAAGCAGAACCATCTTTATAAGTCATATTAATGTCTTCAGCGGTTAAAACAGTGACAACAGGATAGTTGTTTTCAACAATGTTATTCGCATTAGTGAATTTAACAGCAGCATCACCTTTTAATTCACTAGCAATTAAGTAGTTTTCAGTTACATTGTTACCAGTTTTTGATCCTAAATCAACAGCATAAGTACCATCAGTGGTAATGTTGTTTCCTTTAATTACGTTGTTGTTTGCACTTACGGTTACAGTACCTTTAACATCGTTTCCAATGAAAGTAGTTCCAACTTTATTGATAGTAACAGCACCAGTAATAGTGTTGTTTTCTATAATGGAATCAGTACCGGTAGTTCCTAAACCGCCAGCAACAGTGTTATTGTAAACATGAGCGCCTTGAGCAACATTCAATTTACCGCCAACAGTGTTATTGTAAGCAACACTATTTGCACCTACAGTCAAAGCACCTGAAATAGTGTTGTTGTATAGTACTGAATCAGGTAAAACGCTCATGGAACTTCCATTAAGCATTACATTGTTTCTGTAAGTGTTGTTAGGTGAAGCGGATGAACCGTATTGGGTAGTAATACCTACACCTTTGTATTCGACTGTGTTGTTTTCAATCAAGTTGTCTGAACCTGAAAGTACAAGAGCCCAACAGATAGCTGCACCATTATTAGGACTGAAGATGTAGTTGTTTGTAATGTTGTTGTGAACATTTGCAACTACGCCGGATGGAACATTTACATTGAATGTGGTCAAGTAAATCATGTTTCCAACGTTTCCTTCAACTTCAATAGTGTTGTTGTCGAATGTGCAGTAGTCAGCCCAAGCCATTACTAAGGATGAGGAACCGCCGTTGTTTCTTGTGTAGAAGTAACTGTTTTTGACTGTTACGTAAGTACAGTTTTCTCTTACACTAGTAGCACCTACACCGGAACCTACTCTTTGATCTTCAATCACATTACTAATGTTGTCTAAAACAACATGATGGGTATTAGCAATCCATAATTGAGTGTTGTGGAAGTTAATACCAGTAATGTTGGACCAAGAACCATTATAGCTAACAGTGAAACGGTTACCTGGGTTTTCACCAAGTAAACTGCCTGCTGTAGTGTTCAAGTCAATGTATGCATCATTAGTGGTTGAAACAATGTTAACAGGTTTGTTTACATTGAACCAGATTTTAATAGCTTGATCAGGATTAATGATGGAGCCTTGGAAGTCTAAAGTAGCTCCTTCAGGGACACAATCGAATAATTTACCAGAATCTTCTTGGTTGAAGTAGTACATGTAAGTTTCCTGAGTTACAACACCATCAAGAACGGCCAATATAGCAGTAGCATTGTTAGATGCGAATTCAGGACCTTCATATGTAACAGTAATGGCATTTTCACCATTAACTAAGTCTTCAGCTGCAATATTTTGAGTAGCAACACCGTCTTCTAAGTCAATAGGGTAAGATTTACCGTTGATTTCAATAGTTACAGTACCAGTAGCATTAGCAACAGTAACAGTAATAGTGCCGTCAGAACCTATCCAAACAGGATCCGCTTCAATAATTATATCAGCAGGTTCAGGTACAGGTAGGTTGTTTTCAACAAGATTGCCATCTGGAACGGAAACCGCATTATCCCCTTTTAAGACATGAGCATATAAAGTGTTGTCGGTTACATTGGTATTTTCTGCACTTGCATAGTAAACTGCATACTTACCATCAACAGTAATGGTGTTGTCTTTAATGTCAGCAGAAGGAGCTGCACTCATGTATGAAGATGTCATACTTACACCATAGACAGGGTTGGTATCTGCATATTCAGCAAGGTTATAAACATTGATTGTGTTATTATAGACTTTAGCTAAATCAATTTCAGCTTCAATACCAGCTACTAAAGCATAACCGCCAGCAGTAGCATAACCGGTTACATTAATATTGTTACCTGTAGCAGTTAAATCACCAGGACCGTTCCAATTAGATGCATAAATACCCGCATTAGGACCTTTAGAAATGGAAGTTAAGTTATTGTTATTAACAGTAACTGTAAATGGTCCGGTTAATTGGATAGGATAAGCAGTACCAGTACGGTCAATACCTGAAGTAGTGTTCACAAGTAAATTATTATTCTCAACAACACCAGTTATACCATGTAAATCCACACTGTAGTAGTATCTTGCAACATCAGAAGTAGTAGTATCAATGTGAGTAATGTTATTCCAGTTCACTAAAACATTATTAGTACCGGCAATCATTACAACATCAATAGTAGGATAATAACCAACACCACCATTAGTGGTAACATCTACTGTATTAGCAGTGAAGTTAATGTTATTTCCGCCTTGAATACCAACAGCAAGTACTAAATCTGCATCAATACCTGTTGAACTGTATGAAACATCAACAGCAGGTAAAACAGCAGTGATTATGTTATTTTCAATGTTTGCATTGTTTGAGTCACGTACTTCTAATCCGTAATTATGATTGGAACCAGGGTTAGTGGCTTCGTAGATAATTTCAGAGTTGACTAAAGTAAAGTTTTCAGCAGCATTTGCATAAATAGCAATAGCTTCTGCTTCACTAGGAGCAACATAATTAGCAACTACATCGCTAATCTCAATATTGGCACCAGTAGCATAGATTAAAGCACCGTCATTAGTTGCAAACTCTTTATCAGCGTTTAAAGCAAATCCAGATAAACTTACATCAGCAGCAGCAATTCTAATTGCAATGTTATCTAATACTGCATTTTCACCAGTGACATTAATAGCTCTGTTAAATACAATCATGTCAGTTAAGTCGGAGAAAGTTCCATTGAAGATTAACTCATCGAATGTAATAGCATCCAATAAATTACCGTTTTCATCGAAGTACCTGAAGAAAGTATCATTAGTAACAACATTAGTTAAAGCAGGAAGGTTATCATGCACTTCATTATTGTCACCGGATTTAATGTATACAGAAGCATCACCAGTTAATTCATAAGCATACAATGTGTTATTAACCACAACAGCAGATTGTGGAGGATACAACATTTCTACAGCATATTTACCGTTGGTGTATACTTCATTATCCTTAATATCAAAGGTTAAAGTTGATGCACTGTATTGAACTGCACTTATACCTGAAACTGGGTAAGTATCATCATAATCACCTTTATTTTGGGAATAAATGGTGTTATTGTAAATGGTTGCATAACCAGTTTGTATTTCAATACCTGAAATTAATCCAAATTCATTATTAGTAGCAACATAACCAGTAATGTTAAGGAAGTTGTTTTCAATATCCATGTCTTTTGCTACACCGAAACCGTAAGGTGAGTAAATACCAAGGTTAGGGCCGTTTGAATCACAAGTAATGTTGTTTCCGATTATTGTAACTTCACTGGTAGCGATTTGTAATGCGTATGCTGAACCAGCACCGGATTTACCGCCTGTTGTTGAAATATTGAAGTTGTTTTCAATAAATGAAATGCCATCATTGAATCCACATTCAACAGCATATAAGTAGATTGAAGTTCCAAGAGGAGTTTCAGTATCAATCATAGTAAAGTTGTTACCTTTGATTAAAACATCTTCAGAACCAACAAGGTATATTGCCTGAGCAGTAGGATAGCTTGCAGTACAGTCATTAATTGTTACATCAACATTGTTGTTGGTGAATTCAAGACCTGATGCTTCATATATTCTGATAGGGTTTACATAAACTAATCCCATCATGAAGTATGTGTAATCGTATGTTTCTACTAATAACGCAGGAACACGAGCATAAATTGTGTTACCGTCTACAACGACATCTTCAACATCTTCCAAGTTGATTGCGGTAGCATATCCTTCGTCATTGCTTACATGGCTTTCGAAGTAAATGCTGTTATTCAATATATTCACATCAGAAATTGTGTCTGTTCCTCTAACATCAATTGCAATTGCTTCATCATTATCTACGATGTAAGAAATGATTAAGTTGGTTAAATCAACATTAGATTCAGTGACAGTGATTAAACTACCTAAGGAAGTGGTAGCGATTAAAGTTAAGTTATCTACAGCAACATTTCCAGAAGCAATCATGATTCCCATGTCACTTAATACAGCTTCGTCACCGGTTATTGTAACAGGTTTATCGATGATTACATAACCAGCAGCTAAATCAGAGAATACGCCTTGGAAAATCAACTCATCAAATGGAACAGTATCTTTTAACATACCTGAATCATCAAAGAAATTGTAGAATGTATCATTAGTTACAATATTTGTTGTGAATCCTTCTTCAATAGGCATTTCAACTACTGCATTGGTTGATGTTGCAACAATAGCTTCATCATTTGCATCGATAGTGTAGGTTGTGCTTGCTTGAGCATCCACAGTAGAAACGACAGTGTTTAAATTGCCGCTAGTGGATGTGAATGTTACATTAATGCCGTCAGGTAAGTTAGCGTTGCTGAATGTAGCGGTAACGGTTACTTCGTCGCCAGCTTGTGCATCGCTAGGAGTGAAAGTTGCATTCATAGTTACCCAGTTGGATACGTCAACAGGAGGACAATCATATTCTTCCCAATCGTCATCTTCATAATATCCGACACCATTTAAGGATGAAGGGTCATCATTAGTTCCCCACCAGTTGTTTTGAGCGTTTACAACATTGTCTTCACCATCATTGTAAATAAGGAAATTATCAGCATTAGTTAATAATACAGAGTTGTTTACGGTGAGTTTGTTGCCATTGTATATTGCATCACCATAGTAGTCGTCATCCATAGTATTTGCTACATTGTCAACAAATATTGATTTATCAACAGTTGCGGTTGAGCGGTAGCCTACATAAATAGCACCACCAGATCTTGCAGCTTTGTTGTTAACAAATACACAATCAGTTATGTCTAATGTACCACCAGTTGTGTAAATTGCTCCACCATAGGAAGCTGCGTTTGTATTATCAATAAATTCAGTTCCTTTTACATCAATATTATAATTATAATTACCTTTAATAACACCTTGTCTTGCAGTGTTATTGATAAATTTAGAGTTTTCAATTACTAAGTTTCCGCTGTTTGAGTTAAGGTTAATAACAGCCATTACAGATGTAGAATCCATAATACTGTTGTCTTTGAATACAGTATTATTAATTAAGATGTCTCCATTACCAGTCTGTTGGATTACATCTCCACTCATACTGTTTGAAATTTCAGAATCTTTAATGGTTAATTTACCTTTGCTTGTAATAAGATAATTGGAAGCTTGGTTGTTAACTACAGTTACATTATCTAAAATCAATTCATTAGCTAAACTGTAAACAGCAGCTCCGAAGCCGTTAGCATTGGTAAGCACTAAATTATGCAATTCGATTTTGTTAGCGGTGTCTCCATAGTTCATGTAGAATAATCTGCCTTCATTGTTTGCATCAAGAGTGACTTTGCCGTTACCAGTAACAGTCAAGTCATCAGTTACATGATATCCGTTTCCAACATAGGTTCCTTCATTTATGATGATTTCGTGAGAACCTGCGTTTGCAAGTTCGATAGCTTTACCAATAGTTGCTACAGGAGCATCAATGGAACCTTCATTATCATCGCTACCAGCAGTATCTACATAAATGATTCCAGTGTATCTTTCTTTGACTGTGATAGGGATTGTTAATGTTTCAGTTAATACGTATGCTTTGATGTCTTCACTGCGTGCAACATCACTTGTGTATGTTGCTTGAGCAGGACCATCATTTAAATCAAATTCATTTTGACTTAATGTGCCTTTAGCACTTAAGGTTACTGGAATTGAATAATCAGGAAGGTAGCTGCTTGCGTCACTGCCATCATTTAAAACAGCCGCAACAGTTATATCTGAAGATTCGTCACTGTAGATTTCAGAAGGGTTTGCATTGGCTGTGAATTCAATCCAGACATCAGGCTCTACTGATGAGGTTGGATTGCTGGATCCCCAGTAGTTGTAGTCAACATTAACATCGCCTGTTGATTCGACCATCACAACATCTTCAGTTGGAATTAAAAATAGATTGTTGTTGATATTTGCATTCCAATTGCCTGTAATCCATAATGTACTTGAAGTAGTAGCTTGCAAAATGTTTCTCTTGAAGTTTAAGGTTCCAGTTGTTTGCATAGGTTCGCTCATGACACTAACACCAGTACTTACAAGATGATTATTTACACCTGAAATCACACAATCGGTTATGTTCAATTCATTAACATTGGCTGAAGCATAAACAACTGTATCAGCATCGCTACCTTCTATAGTCATTTTTGAGAATGAAACAGAATCAACAGTATACTCTTCATCAAAAGGATTTTCCGGATTTGCAATAGCAAAACCTCCAGATACATCAAGTTGTACACCATCACGACTTTCACCAACAAAACTGACTGATTTAGGAATGAAAATTGCATCATATACTGAATAATCACCATTACATAAGAAAATGGATCCTCCTTCAGGTACGATTTGCAAAGCGGTTTCGAAATCTGTTGGGGAGTCTATGCTTGAACCGTCACCGTCACCGTCCGGTGAAACATAAATGTAGTTAATTTCAGGTCCAGGTTCATCTCCACCTTCATCGGTAAGTCCAGGAATCTCTTTTTCTAAAGCATCACCAGTGTTTAATGTATATTCACCATTGTTTTCAACTACCCAAGTGTCTGCAGCAACATCAGCAGGTTTATCATTTGAACCCCACCAGTTAGCATCTAAAGTGTAAGTTCCATCTGAATAAACAAATGCGTTTTTAAAAGTATTTCCTTGAATATTGTTATAATTTAAATTGTAAGTTGCACTTGCACTGTTTGCTGAGAGAATTTGATTTGGTTCTGAATTATCGGCAATAATGCTTGATTCAATAGTTACAGTTTTAGCTCCGTTTACAAAGAACAATCCTGCAACAGCAAGATCCCTGTAAACGTAATTGTCAACAATTTTAGACCTTTTTATTTCCATGTTTCCCTTAGTGGTAATTAATCCATTTGCACTTGCAAGATTACAGTTGCTAATGGTTACATTATCCAAAAATACAGTTCCAGTATTTTTCTCATTGTAAATTGCACCGAAA
>NZ_JBGUWC010000089.1:0-11029 GCF_045220775.1 Methanobrevibacter sp. | reverse complement strand
AAAAATCCATTACCGTCACCATAACCATAGATAGTTGTGGCTCCATTACCTTTTATAACAAGATTGTCTTTTGAAACAGTTATTGTATTATTAGTTATATCATAACTTGCATAATTACTTAAATCAACGATTCCTCCATCTTCTGCTGAATCAACTGCAGTTTGAATAGCATCAGAAGTATTTGCTGTTGGTGAGACTGGATCTGCAGCCAATAACTCAATATCTTCCACAGCTACAACATCTGTATCTTCAACTGCTACAATATCATCAGCAGCAGTTTCTGCAGATACTGAACTAACAGATAATGCGATTAAAACAACTAAAAAGATGGATAGTAATATCTTTTTGTTATTCATATTTTTTCTCCTAAAATTTAAATCATAATCAAACTAATACGAAATAAAAAAATTATTAAAATTACCTCTTTTTTATCGGATATTAGTCAATTAATATTATTTATCGATATGCAATATAAATCTTATTATTTATCGAATACTAAAAAAATGATGAAAAATTATTTAAATTTTAAAAAACATATTAATAAAAAGTTATAATTAAAATTATTAATTTTAAAATAATATTTAAAAATATAAATAGCATTCAATAATAAATAATAAATATTATTGATTTTAATTAATTTAAAAAAATATGAAAAATAATTCATAACGATAAAAAATCAAAAAATGTTTTAAATATAAAATAAAATACAAAAAAAAGGTTAAATAAAAAAAATAAGGATTTGTAAATAGAATAAATGAAAATATTTATGCAAATTAAAGTTCTACTAAATTCAGCTTAATAATTAATAGATATTTAAATTTTAAAAAAAAAACGATATAATAATTATTATATATCATATCCTTCATAAAAATATAATAAGAAGCAAATCTTAAAAAATGGGGGAGGTGAAATAATTAATTCAAAATATTTTCTCATGTTACTAAGTTTAATGATTTTATTAAGCATTTCAGCAATAAATGCAGAAGATACACTTAATTCAACAATGACTGCAACAATAACTGATGAAAATCAACTTCAAAGTGAGGAAATTACAATAGATTCATCTTCACAACTGATTAATGAATTATCAGAGGCAAAAAATAACGATGTAATCCTACTTGAAAAAGGAACCTATAAAATCAGCGATTTTGAAATAACAAAAAACCTAACAATAAAAGGAAATGCTGAACCCCTCGATGTTATCATCGATGGAGAAAGAAAATCAAGCATATTCCTCATAAGAAATGATTCTTTGCATGTTACTTTTAAAAATCTAACATTTATCAATGCAAACACAGAAGGTTTCGGAGGAGCAATTTCGATGGAAACCGGACATGTTTATGTAGACAACTGCTATTTCATAAACAATACGGCTGGCGTAAATGCGGGGGGAATATCCAATTATGGAAACGAAACCCATAGAGGATATTTGTTATTGAATAATTCCTTTTTCATGAATAATCATGCAGGCCATGACGGCGGAGCTGTAACAACATGTTTTGCCGATTCAGATATTTACAATTGTGTTTTTATCAATAATTCCGCACATAGAGATGGTGGAGCGATAAGAGTAAGTGTTTCCGGATATGGCAATGTTGAAGACTGCATTTTCATGTTCAACCATGCGGATGAATGGGGCGGAGCATATTACAGCTGGTCCGGCGAATCACATATCAACAGATGCATCTTTATGAACAATACCGCCGGGACAAACGGCGGAGCAGTAATGGTTTCCGGCAATATAAATCTGGAAAATTCCATCATCACCAATAACAACGGTGGAGAAACAGGAGGATCTTTCTACATTCAACAACCTATGTATGATGCAAAAACCGTGATAAATATCCATAATAACATAATTACCAATAATTCATCACCGTATGGCCAAGAAATATTTATTAAATGGAAAGATACTAAAAGCCTATATACAAAATTCGACAATAATGATTGGGGAGATGAAAATCCAAATGACTCTTATGTAATTGATCCCAATCATGTAACAACCAGAAGCCATGTATCATCCACCATCAAATCTGATTTATTCAGCATTTTAAATGTGAATTTATTAAATAAATATAGCGATTTGGTTAAGGATTTTTTCCCAGATGATTCTTTAGACACACTTAAAAGCCAATTCAAAACTCCGAAAATACCTGATCAAAAGGAAAATAATTCCAAAGATATCCCTACTCCTAATTCAAAGGTTATGAAAAATTCCAGTGCAGAAAAAAATTTAAATAAAGTAAAATCATGTGAAAATAATACAATGACTTCAACTTCAGATGATGCATCCAATATGATTGAAAGTAACCTTAATCAACTGTTGGTTGTTGGAAATTCAACATCTTATGGTGAGGATAACAAGGCTTATGAGTTAAACAAAACTAACCAAGAATCTGTTGCAAAGCAAAGCAATTTAGACATTAAACACTTCATTGCACTGATTGTTTTCATATTAATTTTATTAATAATCGGATACAGAAGAAACAAAAAATTAGAGTAAATAGCTTAAAATCCATTACCATTTATTATTCTTATATAAAAATAAATAAAAAAAGAAAAGAGATGAAATTTACAATTTTGATTTCATTTCACGAATATCTTCACGATAATACATTCCAATTGATAAAATTATTAACAAAATTATGAATGTAATTCCAGTAACTTTATAAAATTCATCATCATCGATTAAAATTTGTTTTACTACAGATTGTGGAGTTGAACCTGAATCTGCATCTACACCAGAACTGCTTTCAGATGCGCTGGAAGGGGATGTTGATGTTTGTGTTTCATAGCTTTGCTCTACATCATTTATTTGATTATTTGCATTATTTGCAGGTTCTGTTTTTTGACTATAAGTACTGTTTCCAGTATTCTCACTACTTTCAACAGTAGAATGGCCATTTCCTTTGTTATTGTTTCCACCAGAGCCCTGCCCGTCTCCATCACCAATGCCATTTCCTCCACCAGTTCCAATATCCTCATACAATTGGTAATTTGGAATTGATGGATATTCATAATCTTGTGTTTTACCATTATTTGCTATTGAAGAAGATTTGGCATCTGAATCATAAGTATTATCCCTTCTTGAAGAATCAACAGTTGCCTTAACAAGATCACCATCTTTCGCATCTACAGTAAATGTAGCTGTTCCGCCACTAACAGTTAATGATATGCTTTTTCCATTATTAATCCTATATGACAATGTCCTGTCAGGGAGTAAACTGGCCAAATTTCCATTAGAATCTATAAATGCAACCTGAAATTGGTTTGGACCTATCTGGGTGACAGTGAATTTTATTTTATTTGTTTTGATTTTAGGACAAATTACACCGTCACTATACCAATTGTCTCCAAGTTTCAACGGGTCATCATTGACATCGTAATAAGTATCCCTAGCTTCAACTTCGCGCTCTACATTTCCTACAATGGCATTATATGAAATGTCCTGATTTTTTGGCATGACATAATTGCCGCCAAATTCAATTCCCACAAATCCATTATGAGATATAACATTTGATTGGATTTTATTATTGCCTATTTCTGATAGGGAAATTCCGTTTTCAGTGTTGGATTCAATTGAATTTCCTTTTATAGTTAGACCATCTCCTGCACTGTAAACATAAATACCATTTTCACCATTTTTAGAAATCGTGTTTTTATCAATGTGCAAATTGTTCGGCCCTTCGCCATAATTTTTGCCATTAATTTTTTTATCCAAATAAATACCATTCTTGCCATTATATGTTAAGGTATTTCCATGAATGTAAACATTACTGGATTTAGCTACCTCAACACCATTTTTAGCATTATTTGCTATTTTATTGTTAAAAATATATGAATAACTTGACTCGGCAAGAATTATTCCGCTTTTAGAATTTTTAACAATATTATTTTTAGTAATGTTCAAGTATTTAGTGTTTAAAGCAACAATGCCATTGCCTTTTGAGGTAATGTCATTTCCATAAATGGTTACATAATCGGCGCCATCAACTTTGATTCCATCACCACCATCAATCTTAAATCCTTTAACTTTTGTTAAAGAAGCATTTTTTCCCTTAATAGTGATTACTGGACTTGATGAACTTGATTTCAATGTAGTTTGAACATTGCTTTGTAACGTTAAGGATTTGGTGACAATCAGATTAATATCTGCATAGTTTTTACCTTTAAATAAGATTACATTATTTGCTTTAGCATTATCAATAATCTTTTGGATTTGGGCATTACTCATTCCACTTTCTACTTCACGAGTATTGTCCATAGTAATTTTAGTAGTCAGAGAGGAAGATTTATAATTTGAATTTCCTGCAAATTTAGTTACAATATTATAAGATCCATCATTTAATCGTATTTGCAATGATGCAATACCTGCAGAATCAGTGTTCTGATTATAACTTTTACCATTAACAGTAAATGTTACCTTAGTGTTTTGAAGAGCTTTATTATTGCTATCCAATAATTTTACCTTAAAGTAATCTCCAATCACATCAAAATTTGTTTGACTTTCAACTTGAAAGTGAGTATTATTCTGTGTAGCTTCAAGAACTTGTGTATCATTGGATAATTCTAAAGCAGGTTTCTCTGAAAAAGACAATGTCTCATTAGCATCCGTAGAATTATCAATTTCCTGAGCAGCACAAACATTTAATGTTAGTAATGAAAATATCAAAAGTAGAATAATTAAACCTTTTTTATTCATATTTCACCTCCTTCAAGTTCAATTTGTAAGAATAAATTATTGAAAATTATCCTCATAATTTATTATTATAAATTAATACTATATAATATTGACTAATTTTTATTTAAAATAAATATTTTTATAAAATAAATACTAATTACTTAAATCTATCTAAAAACACTAATTTAAAATAATTAAAATTTAATGAACTGAAAAATAATAATATCGGAAATTAATAAACTAAAAAGTTCCATTCAAATTAATTTTTGTTGAAACTCAATAATATATCATCCCCTAATTTACTTTATCTTTAACATTGCAATTAACAATAGTGAATCTGGAATATTAAGCTAAAATTCGTCTTACCGATTTTAATTTTTGAATTTACATAGACTATTAGACCAAAAATTTAAAATTCCAAACAAAATTTAAAAAGAAAAATATTTAATTGTTAAATCTTAAAATTAAAAATATATTACGAAATGAATATAATTTATATTTGATTAAAAATCTATAAAATGGGGGGATAAAATATTAATAAAAATACTAATACAAGAAACATTTTAATTATATTTTTACTTATTACAGCAATATTTTGCCTTATAGGTTCTGTTAGTGCAGTAAAATTGGCAGACAATGATATTACTCAAAATATTGATGATAATATAATTAATAATATCGAAAATGTCGATCAGAATACTTATCTAAAAAATTCAAACGATGAACTATATGATTATTTAGAAATCGGAGAAGAAACTGAATTAAAAGAAAATTCAAACATAATTCACGTTTCTACAGATGGCAATGATTTAATGGGAGATGGAAGCAAAAATAATCCATACAAAACAATTAAACAAGGAATCAATAACAGCTATGGAGAATCAACTATCTACTTATCAGAGGGAACATTTGATGACTTTAACCTCACCGTCGATAAAACATTAACCATTGAGGGAGTAAAGGACAAGACAATCATTGATGGAAAAAACATGTTTAGAATATTTAAAATGGATTCCCCTGCAAAATTAACATTAATTGGATTGACTTTAATAAACGGAGGCACTGATGGAGAAGAAGACGGCATAGGAGGAACCATTTATAATAATGGAGGAGAAATTACTTTAATAGACTGTACAATAAAGGACTCTAATGCCGGCCTTAATGGAGGAGCAATATACAATAATCTTGGAAGATTAACCATAATAAACTCAAATATCATTAACAATAGCGCATTCCAGTATGGTGGAGCCATATATTCATTAGGAATTACAAAAATTGAAAACTCATTTTTTAGCGAGAATCATGTTCTAGCTGAAAAAGGAGTGGGAGGAGCTATTGCATGTGGAGGAATTGCATCTTTTAACAATACTCTGTTTTTAAAGAATTATGCAATATATTCTGCAGGAGCAATACTTAATTTAGCAAATGCAACAATTAACAACTGTAGCTTTATCAATCAAAATACAAATTATACCGCCGGCGCAATCAGTAATCATAATTACTTAATAATCAACAATAGCCAGTTCATTAATGGCTATGCCCAATATTATGCAGCGGCAATTCTTGCACCTCCAAGCGGGCAACATGTTGTAACTGAAGTATACAATACAATTTTTGAAAAAAATTATGTTACAAACCATGCATCCGTATCCAACAACTTTAAAGATACTGAACTTAAAATGGAAAACTGTGCTCTTCTTGGAAATTATATAAAACTCAATAGCGGCAAGGCATATGGCGATGTTGCATTGGATGACAATGCTTCCTTATTATATTGCTGGTGGGGTCAGAATGATATAGGCCATTATTATTCCCCACATAGCTCTGATTGGGAAGCATGGAAGATAAATGCATCAAGATGGTTAATAATGACTTTTACATCAAATAATGAACAAGTATATCAAGAAAAAAACAACATATTAACTGTCAGCTTGCATCAATACTTTGATAATGATACCAAAGAGATATACGAATATGACAAGTATATTAACTTGCCTTTAACTGTCAAATTTTATACAAATTCTGTAATAATAGGGGATGTCATACTCGAAAATGGAACTGCCACAATAAGTTATTCCCCAGAGCCAAACATAAGAACTGTTTACGCCAAATTAAACAATCAGATATTGGAAATTCCAGTAAAATTGAAAAAGGACTCCCAACTCACAGCAAATGATTTCACAGCATATTACAAATCAAACAAAAACTTAGAAGTAAAAGTAACAGATAATAATGGTAATGGGCTTTTTAACAAAACTGTCAACTTAACAATCCTCGGAAAAACTTATAGTGAAAAGACAGACAAATATGGAATAGCAAAATTTTCCATCAATTTTAACCCTGGAATCTATAACGCTAAAATAAGTTTTACTGATGATGATTATAGAAATCAGAATAAAGATATTAGTGTAAAAATTCTAAAAATCAAAACTTCTTTAAGTGGTAAAAATCTTGTAAAATACTATAAAGCTAAAAAGAAATTAACCATAAAATTGCTGGACAATAATAAAAAACCATTGGCATCTAAAAAGATTAAACTTACTATTGCGGGCAAAAACTACTACAGCACAACCAATAGTAGAGGAATAGCTACTTTTGCTATAAATAAGAAAGTAGGCAAGTACAATGCAAAAATTACATTTGCTGGAGATAGCAAATATCAAAAATCCAAAGCAAACGTTAAAATTTCAGTTAAATTCAAAACTGTTTCCAAAGGCAGCAAGGATAAAGCCATGGTTAAAAAAATACAAAATGCCCTTAAAAAGAAAGGGTATTATAAAGGCTATAAGTTAAAGGTAAACGGAATCTACGATAAACGCACACAAAAGGCAGTGAAACAATTCCAAAAAGCAAAAGGATTAAAAGTAACTGGAAAAGTAAATCAAGTAACCGCAAAAAAACTAAAAATAATATGAGATTATATGAAAATATAATTGAATCCCAAAAAACACTAAAAAAGAGCCAATTAAATTAGTTTTTGCTGTCTATCAATATAGCTTGGCTCATTGACTTCATTTACAACATCACTCTCTTTAACCTCACCAATCAGCAAGGGTGAATAGGGATTGTGCAACTTTTGGTTCTTTTTAACCAGCTTCATGTTGCTGTTGGCATAGCAATATCTGCATCCATGCATGCATGTATTATAAGCTCCAATATCCCTTCCGAATATGCAATTGCATTCGCGGATCCTATATTTTCCTTTGGGAATCTTTAATTTATTTCCAATGGCCTTTTCAATTACCTGCTGGGTCATGCAGCCTGAAGAGTCAAACCCGAACTGGTCTAAAAGAGTGCCTTCAACACATGTTTTCATCTGAATATCATAATCCTTAGCTATTCTTGAGAAATTCTCCCCAATAATCAGTTGCTCTTCTTTTGTAACCTCTTCGGCTTCGGGAAAATTCCTTAAAACCTTTTGATACAAATCAATGAAGCTTATTGTACAGTCATCAGTACAATCCGACAATTCACAGGCCAGCTCCTCAAACTTATCAATATGAAAATCCAAATCATATTTTTCAGTTATAAAAATCGGATCATATCTCCATGAAACCTTATTGACTCCTAAAGTTTCAGACAGTTCCTTAAAGCTTTTGATGACCTTTTTAAAGCTAGGGACATTTACCTCAATATCCCTATCATAAGGATTTATCGTTACAAACCAAAATTGATTGAAATCATTCAATTTGTCCAGATTCTTTAATAATGGCTTAGGGTTTTTGGTGCAGAAGCACAAGCAGTCGATAATTTTAGAATCAAGCGAATATTTGTAGATATCATTATTATAGGGATTTCTGGTGCAGACAAACCCTTCATCAATCCTGTTCAAGAACCATTTACTAAAAAAAGCTGGAATATCGGTTCTAGTTCCTGTATTGATTATCATAAAAAAAAGAAAAAGTAAAAGAGATTTATAAATCTCTTCCGAAAATGTGTACTGCTGCAGTACCACCGGTACCTCCAATGTTGTGGGTCATACCGATTTCTGCACCATCCACTTGACGTGCGCCTGCTTCTCCTCTGAGTTGCCATACGACTTCAGCAGCCTGAGCGATACCTGTAGCACCCAGTGGGTGTCCACGTGCCTTAAGACCTCCTGAAGTGTTGATTGGGAAATCACCATCGATTTCAGTTTGTCCTTCTTCAATAGCTATTCCTCCTTTACCTTTTTCGGCAAATCCTAAGTCTTCAACTGCTAAAAGTCCGTTGATTGAGAAACAGTCATGCACTTCAGTTAAATCAATGTCTTTAACAGTAACTCCTGCCATTTCATAAGCTTTTCTGGAAGCCACTTTTGTAGATTCAATGGTAGTGATATCTTTTCTGTCGTGTAAGGTCAATGTTCCAGAAGCTTGTGCAGAAGCCTTTACATAAATTGGAGTGTCAGTGTACTTTCTAGCATCTTCGGCAGGCACCATTACAACTGCTGCTGCTCCGTCACTTACAGGAGAACAGTCAAGAAGTGTCAATGGGTCTGCAACCATAGTGGAGTTGATAACTTTATCAACAGTAACCTCAAATGGGAATTGTGCATTCGGGTTTTTGGATGCGTTCTTGTGGTTTACTACGGAAAATTGTGCCAATTGTTCACGGGTGGTTCCGTATTCGTACATGTGCCTTTTTGCAATCATTGCATACAATGACGGGAAAGTAGCGCCTTGCTGTGCTTCCCATTCCTGATCGGATGCAGTGGCAATAGCTGGAGTAGCATCAACTACATCAGTCATCTTTTCCACACCAGCAGAAATTACAACATCATGAAAACCTGATGCAACTGCCATAATACCTTGTCTTAAAGCCAATCCACCTGATGCACAAGCAGCTTCAACTCTTGTGGTCGGTACAGGGTTAAGACCTACATGGTCGGAAATAAGTGCGGCAATGTGTTCCTGTTCTACAAAAAGTCCTGAGGACATGTTTCCAACAAACATCGCTTCAATGTCGTCACCGTCAATGCCGGCATCAACCAAAGCCTTTACTCCCGCTTCGGCAATCAAATCTCTGAATGATGAATCCCATAATTCACCAAATTTTGTTTGTGAAACTCCTATAATCGCAACATCTCTCATATTTAAGCCCCCTTACATTTTAATTTTGCCTTTGAATTTAGCATAAACAGCATAATCGACATAGGTCTTTTGGTCAATAATGTCTTGTGTTTTTGGAGCTAATTCTCTTCTTTCAACAATTTCATCTTTTACGGTTATTGTGAATCCGTCACTTCCTGCACCTGATCCGTATGAAATAACGAATATGTTATCTCCAGGTTCGGCAACATCCAGGATATTGGATAAAGCCAATGGCACAGCGCCGGAATAAGTGTTTCCAATGTTAGGAGTCAACAATCCTTGCTTGATTTGTTCGGATGTGAATCCTAATTTTTTTCCTGCCCTCAAGTAGAATTTACCGTTAGGTTGATGGAAACAAGCATAATCATAATCTTCAGGTTTTGAATCAGTTTCCTCAAACAGCATCTTTGCAGCGCTCAAAACATGTTTGAAGTAAGCTGGCTCTCCTGTAAAACGGCCACCGTGGGACGGGTAGTCCTGGCCTTCCCTCCTGTAGAAGTCAGGAGTGTCAGTTGTGAAACTGCATGTGTGATTAATATCTGCTATTGTATTTTCCTTTCCTATAATGTAAGCAGCACCACCGGCGGATGCGGTGTATTCCAAAGCATCTCCAGGAGCTCCTTGTGAAGTGTCGGCACCAATAGCAAGTGCATATTCAACCATATCTGACTCAACAAGACCCATGGACATTTGAATGCCTGCGGTTCCTGCCTTACATGCGAATTCCAAATCGGCTGCAGTCAATTTTGGAGTTGCGCAGACCGCTTCAGCAACAATGGAAGCTGTCGGCTTTACTGCATATGGATGTGATTCGGAACCTACATAAACAGCACCAATCTTTGATGGATCAATTTGAGCTCTTGCTAGAGCATATCTAGCAGCAGTAACTGCAATAGTTGCAGTATCTTCATCAGGAGAAGGAACGGACTTTTCATTAACAACTAATCCGTTTGATAAAGCTACAGGGTCATCACCCCATACTTTAGCAATTTCTTCTACCTTTATTCTATATGATGGCACGTGTGCCCCATATCCTACTATTCCTACCATTAAATCACCTTAAATAATAATCTTAAACGAAATTAAAAATTTAATTTAATTATTAGTATTTTATTTTTATTATTATATAAAATTAACTAAAAATGGAGTATTTTTTAAACAAAATAAGTATTTTAAAAAAGAATTAATATCAAGATGCAGTCGCCGGGATTCGAACCCGGGTTGTAGGCTTGGAAGGCCCAAGTAATAACCAGACTATACCACGACTGCATAAAAA
>NZ_JBGUWC010000088.1:0-6427 GCF_045220775.1 Methanobrevibacter sp. | reverse complement strand
TTTATAATCGTAAGACCGATGATAATGGTCAAGCTTGCTTAGTTGTTAATTTGGCTCCTGGTTCATATGCAGTGAATGCTACCTTTGAGGGTAATCGTTATTATGAATCTGCATTTGTTAATGCTACAGTCACTGTTGAAAAAGCGGATGTTATTTTAACAGGCGACGATGTTGTTATGAGCTATAAAGATGGTGCTTATACTGTCCGTGTTGTTGACGCTCAAGGAAACGCCCTTGCAAATGTTGTTGTAAAATTCACAATCAACAATGCAAATTACAAGGCTAAAACCGACGCTAACGGCAGTGCTTCATTAAAAATCAACTTAAAACCGGGTACATACTCTGCCAGTGCAGTTGTAAACGATACCAGATACCAATCTGAAAGTGTAAATAACACTATAACAGTCAATGCTGACGCTTTAAGCATTGCAGCCAGTGATGTAAACATGACCTACAAAGACGGTACCGCTTATGAAGTTCAATTAGTGAACTCTGATGGTGATGCAGTTGCTTTATCTGGTCAAATAATTAAAATCACTGCTAATGGCATTGTTTACAACAAGAAAACAGATGCAAACGGTATTGCAAAACTAACAATCAACCTAATACCAGGAACATACGAATTAAAATCAGAATACAACAGTGTTGAAATAGCAAACAACGTAACAGTTAACAAAGCATAAAAAAACATGAAAATTTCAAATTTAGGCTTATTGAATTAAGCCTAACTTCTTTTATTTTTTATAAAAATTCATATTTTGATAAGTATATTGATTTATTGTAGACATTTTTTAAATGTAATTAAAAATAATAATTGTTCTGTTTAAATAAATCATAGTTTTCTCATCACAATATATTTTTGCTTTAAGTTATAATTAAGTTAATAATACTTATTTGTTGTTCACATTCTCTTTTTTTAACTATATTTGATAATTGTTAAATACAACTTAATAAAATATATTTTAATATATTCAATAATTTTCTTGAATATATAAAAAAGAAATTGGTGAGTTTTTTTGAAGGACAAAAAATTCATGATAGTTAGTATAATTTTACTGGCTATGCTATTTATGGGGGCCGCGAGTGCGGCTGAAGATAATGCTACAAGTGATGTAGCTTTAGAAACTGCGGACTTTGATGTCAGTTCGCAGTCTGTTGATGAAATAGATGCTGGTGGTGACACGGATCTGTCACAAAGCGCATCCAGCGATGCGGTTGACGATAGTGCTGCTGTCAGCTCAGATGTAAAGAATTCGAAAGATGAAAAATTAGGAAATGCTAATGATGAAGTTATCTCCGCCCCTGTTGATGAAATCATTTATGATTTCTACGTCTCAGACAGTGGTGGGGGCAGCGGACTTTATTATGATGATCCTGCTAGTATCTATGATGTAGTCCAAATGATTGGAGATGACGGGGCGAATATCCTATTTTTAGATGGGGGCTATGAACTCGATGATTCTATCATGATCCATAGTAATGTCAGATTGATTGGTGAAAGTCGTGATGGAGTGTGCATAACATTTGGTGAGTCAGGTGGTATTCTAATCTTTGATATGGAAGATTGGAATGATTATGACTTAGAGTATGTCATGATTTCAAATATGACCTTTTATGATATCACTTCCCCTGTTTTCCGTACTGGTTATTCCGTTGAGGATTTGACTATTTCAAACTGTGTTTTCGATTTAACTCAGGTTTATTATAATAATGTAATTGCTGCTGGATTCTACCCATGGGATGAACCTGCAGATGATAGCTATGGTACATTCAATTTCATTAAGAATATAGTTTACACCCCTGATTCAGGCTATCAAGTATTTTTCCTTGGTCCTGGTTATTATGGAAACATTAATGATAATTTATTCTTTAGTGATGGTGAGTTGGATTTAAATATGCTGTTTGGTGACCTTTCCTATCAGGGCAGTTACGATTTGAATTATAACTATTGGAATTCAAATGATTTTTATGGGGATATTGAATATTGGATTGAGTTTCATGTAGAATCAGACGCTTCTGAAATTTACACAGATGAAACCGCTACAATTACCGCTTATGCTATCCTATGTGATGGCAGTGATGCAGCAGAACATCTTCCTGATAAAGTTACAGTGGATTTGACTGCTGGAGGTAATTTGAATCCTAACAGCGGGGACCTTGAAGATGGCATTATGCAATCAACATATTCAAGCAGCGTTGCTCGAAACGATAATGTCAATCTTATTTTATATAATCATGAAATTGAATCCGTTCCAATAAAAGTTAAAGAAAATCAAGTATCTACTGACTTTACAGTCAACGACATTTCAGATGTAGCTATCGGCAATGGAGTTACCGTTTCAGGTACAATCACACCTTCAAATCAGGCCGCTTCATTAGCCATTAAGGTCAACAACAACCTAATCAATACAATTACCGCTACAGGATCTTACAGTCAGGCAATCAGTGCCGATAATTTAAGAGCCGGTTTGAACACTGTTGAAGTAACATCCAATGGCGTTACCAAATCCAAAACATTCAACGTAATCAAGATTGGCATTGATGTGACTTCAGAAATTGATTTAGGTGATGACAATAGTGTAACCGTCACCGTTCCTGACGGTACCGGAACCGTGACCATCAAAGTCAATGATAATGTCATTGCAACTCCAGCATTAAGCAGTGGAACAGTTACCCAAACCATTTCCGCAAGCAGTATTGTTGAAGGCGAAAACACTGTTGAAGTGATTTACAACGGATTTACCAATTCAACTACATTCAATGCAATCAGTGGCAATGTGGATATCTCTTCTGATATTGGAGTGACTGATACTTGGGTAAATTATGCAACTACCGTTTATGCAACTTGTCCTGTTGAAAGCGGCAGCGTAACAATAAAAGTCAATGGCAGAAATGTTGCTACAGCTGCAGTCAACAATGGGGAAGTTTCTCAAGAGATTGCTGCTCAATATTTAACTCAGGGTGTTAATACTGTTGAAGTGATTGGTAATGGATTCAGCGGACAAACTACCTTTAGAGTATATGATTATGATGGAATAGTTACTGCAGATACATTCTTTAATTATTTCAATAGTTCAAACAGTAATAGATTATGTGACCATGTTCCTGAAGGAGCTACATTAGATTTCAGAGGTTACTTTAACAGTACTTCTTCTGTCAGCTACATCATGGAAATCAACAAACCGATTAACATGATTTCAACCACTAAGGATGCATATGTTAACTTGAACACTATTGCTCAAGGCATGACTGGTGAAAACCCAGGAGATAGGTTTACTGTAAGCTATGGTGGTTCAGGATCCAATATCAGTGACATTTACTTCTATAACTCACAGCTTTGGTTCTTCAATGCACATAACTTGACTATTACAAATGTAACTTCTTATGTTTCAGGCCAAACTATCGGTTCTGGCGTCGGTGTAGTTGCATTCAGAGGAGGATCATCTCACATTAAAGTCAAAGACTGTTTCTTCTACACTCAAGATAATGGAGGTCACAGTAACTTTGTTTTAACAAATGCAAGTTATCTTAGTGTTGACAACTGTACCATTCAAGGTGAAGGAAATGTTGGAAACTTGATATATCTTAACTTGTTTAATATTGAAACCCTGCCTGAAGGAACATTCATGCCACAAGTATTGCAAATGATTAAGAAAGGTGAAATAACTATAAATGACCATAACAACTTTACAAACTGTAGAATTATTGGACCTTCCACTCCGTTAGCTATCTGTTACATATTCACCGAACAAGGTAACGGATACACAGTGTTTGAAAACAATACTATTTATTATAACGGTAGTAATATTAATCCTGGACCTTATGCAACTGTTAAAAACAATGTTGTAATTGGTAGCTGTGATATGAGTATTAACGGTTATGGTTTCAATAACACATTGCAAGGGGCTTTAACCGTAACTGCTGGCTCTGAAGCAGTTGGAAACACTGCAGGCAGTCTATCTGTTTCAGGTAAGGATGCTAAGGTAATTAACAACACCATTAACGGTGCGGTGTCATTATCAAATAAGGCTACCGGAACCAATTTCACAGGAAACACTGTAACTGGTACCGTAACTGTCCAATCCGGTTCTTCTACTATTGTAGGAAACAATATTATTTCAACCGGCAGTTATGCTGTAGACTTAAAGACAACATCCAACAATGTTGTAACTGACAATTATTTGGTAAGCAGCGATAAAAAAGGTGATGAGGCTGTAAATGTAGGTTCAGGTTCCGGCAATGTTGTACAGAATAATGGTCCTATCGATGTTGGCCTTGCATTGGCTGTTGAAAAAACTAATTTCTGGTTGCCTAATACCAATACAGTAACCGTTACTGCAAGTGGTGAAGGCACTGTTGAAATCAAAGTAAATGGCAGAACTGTCGCTACACCTGAAATCGATAATGGTGAAGCGGTTTATACTTTAGCGACTAGTGATATGAAAGCAGGTGAAAATACTGTTACTGCAATATATCAAGGTGCTGAAGTTAGCGAAACATTCTATGTATACGGTCTTGTAACTAATGAAACTTGGGACATGTACTTCGATAGGGACAATTCAGGCAGATTTAAAGATTTCGTACCTGAAGGTGCTATTTTAGACTTCCAAGGAAAATTCCTAAGTTCAGCAGATGCATCATTTGTAATGGAAATCAATAAACCTGTAAATATCATTTCAACTACTAAAGATGTATTAATTGACTTGAATACAACTGCAGGTTCTTTAATGGGTGAAAATCCAGGGGACAGATTTACAGTAAGTAATGGCGGTTCAGGATCAAACATTTCAGATTTGAACTTCCATAACAGTCAAATATGGGTATATAATGCTCATCATGTTGTTTTAGATCATATCAGTAACGTAATTGACGGACAAAGGGTAGGTTCCGGTGTAGGCGCTACTTCCATCAGAGCCAATTCAACTTACGTCACAGTTAAAAACAGTTACTTCTACACAAAAGACAACGGTGGTTCCTCATCTTTAGTAATGGCTTGGGCAGACTACTGCACATTCCAAAATAACACTGTTGAAGTGGAAGGAAATGTCGGAAACTTAATTTACTTGACTACCTACAATGTTGATGTTCCTTCAGGAGTTATTGTAAATCATCACAACAACATTACAGATAACACCGTTCGCCGTTTGGACGGTCAATCCGCAGCTATCTGCTGGGGTATTGTAATTGGAGGTCCATATAACCTCATCAAAAACAACACAGTATACTATGCTGGCGGTACTGGTATTACCGGACAGTATGGTGGAGGTTCAGGTAATGGTGTTGGCAATGTTTATGAAGGAAACAAATTGTATAATGCTGCAATGTCCGCCTTATCCGACGCAGTCGTTCGTGACAATTATATAGAAGGATCTTCATTGACTGTTGCTGCAGGCGGTGAAGTTTACAACAATACTATTGTAGGCTCTGGATCTTTAACTGCCACCAGCAGTACTCTTTATAACAATAATGTGAATAAAGTTGTTCTAGATGGTGCAGATACTGTTGCCAGCGGTACTTTCACTGATTTGGATATAAAAAGCAATGTTAATTTGTCTGATATTGAAGTAACCGGTACTTTAAGATTCATGGGATCCAATTCAATTGTATCTGATTCAACTGTTAATGATGTAATATTTGGTGAAAGCAAATCTAATAAGGCTGTTAATTCCAAATTAACTGATTCTACAATTGAAGGAAGTGTCACTTTCACCCAAAGGGCATCTGAAGGCAACGCTTTAATCGGCGATAATATTACACAAACAGTCATATTACAAGGTGTAAACGATATCGTATATCAAAATAACATCATTACAACAAGCAATTATGCTGTTGATGCTACCAGCAGCCGTGCCAGTGGAAACAATATCACTGACAACTATTTGATAAGCAATGGTAAAAAAGGTAATGATGCTGTAACTTATGCATCCGGTAAAGATCATATTGTTGAAAATAACGGTCCTGATTTAGCTGTTGGAGAAGTTGCTGATGTAACTATGGGTGACGATACTGTAATTCCTATAACTGTTTTACCTACTTTCAGAAACACTGAAGTAACTATCAAAGTAAACGATAACATTATCAATGAAACCCAAGCTGGCGGTTCATTTGAACAAACTGTAAAACCAACTGACATTGTTATTGGTGAAAATACTGTTGAAGTAAGTGCATATGGTATTACTAAAACAACTACATTCACTGTAAGTAAAGCTGATGTGACTATTGATATTAGTGCTGCTGATGTTACTTATGGTGAAGATGTGATTGTTGAGATTACTGGTAGTGTTGATGGTGATTACACTGTTACTGTTAATGGTGTTACTAAAGATGTGGATCTTGTTGCTGGTGAATCTGCAAGTGTTAATTTCGGTGCTTTAGATGCTGATACTTATGCAATCACTGCTAATTATGCTGAAACCGCTAACTATAA
>NZ_JBGUWC010000087.1:0-30462 GCF_045220775.1 Methanobrevibacter sp. | reverse complement strand
TTTATAATCGTAAGACCGATGATAATGGTCAAGCTTGCTTAGTTGTTAATTTGGCTCCTGGTTCATATGCAGTGAATGCTACCTTTGCAGGCAATCGTTATTATGAATCTGCATTTGTTAATGCCACAGTCACTGTTGAAAAGGCTAGTGTTACTTTAACAGGCGACGATGTTGTTATGAGCTATAAAGACGGTGCTTATACTGTCCGTGTTGTTGACGCTCAAGGAAACGCCCTTGCAAATGTTGTTGTAAAATTCACCATCAACAATTTAAACTACAAGGCCAAAACCGACGCTAACGGTAGCGCTTCATTAAAAATCAACTTAAAACCTGGCACATACCCTATCAGCGCAGTTGTAAACGATACCAGATACCAATCCGAAACTGTGAATAACACTGTAACAGTCAATGCTGACGGTTTAAGCATTGTCGCCAGTGATGTAAACATGACCTACAAAGACGGTACTGCATACGAAGTCCAACTAGTGAACTCCAATGGTGATGCAGTTGCTTTATCAGGTCAAATAATTAAAATAACAGCTAACGGCATTGCTTACAACAAGAAAACAGATGCCAACGGTATTGCAAAACTAACAATCAACTATGCACCTGGAACATACGAATTAAAAGCAGAATATAACAACATTGAAATAACCAACACAGCTGTTGTAAAAAATGCATAAAACAAAACATTTCAAAAATGGGTTTATTAAAAAATAAACCCTCACTTCTTTATTTTTTAAATATTAAAATTTATTTATTCTAAAATCTATAATAATATTCATGACCCTTAAAGTTTCAGATATTGGCGAAAAAGAGTTAGTTAAATACATTGTTTCTAATTCAAAGAATATTACTCCTGATGATACTGCAATCACCGAATTTAATTCTACAAATTTGATTTCAACAACAGACATGCTAATCCAATCAAGGCACTTTCCAAAGGGAATGTCTTATTTCCATATGGGATTTAAGGCAGTAACCGTTAATGTCAGTGACCTTGCCGCCATGGGAGCTCAACCTTTAGGATTTCTGCTGTCAATTGCAATTCCAAAGGATTTGGCTTTGGATGACTTTAAAGAAATTCTCGATGGTGTTTTAAAGGCTTGTGAGTATTATTCCATCCCACTGATTGGGGGAGACACAAATGAAGCTGATGAGATAATCATTTCCGGAACGGCTTTAGGATTATGTGATGAGCCGTTAATGAGAGATACCTATAATTTGGGTGATGTGATAGCTGTTACTGGCGACATTGGAATCGCAGCATTAGGTTTTGAATTGGACATTTCAGATACTATTTATTCAAAAAAGGCTCTGAAGCCGAAAGCAAGACTTAAAGAAGGTCAAATTTTAAAGGAATATGGTGCAACTTCTGCCACTGATATTACTGACGGACTTGCAAGCGAATTATATGAAATCAAAAAAGACGGCTTTGGATTCATGATTCATGAAGAGCTATTGGAAATTTCCGATGAATACATGCAATTGGCCGACAAGCTTGGTTTGGATTATTTGGATTTGCTATTTCACGTGGGCGAAGATTTTGAGCTGCTGTTTACAATTTCAAAGGATAATTTGGATAAACTGCCAATTGACTATAAAGTGATTGGTGTTGTCAATGATTCTGATGTTATTGAGCTTACTTTAGAAAACGGATTTGTTGAACAGATTAGGAATAAGGGCTATGAACATTATGTTAGTGAGTAATGACTTGTATAAGAAAAGTTCAAAGACGCAAAAGATCAGATGCGAGATATGTGCGAATTACTGTAAAATAGCTGACGGTCATGTTGGAGTATGCAGGCAACACAAAAACATCAATGGTGAGTTATATGATGAATCATATGGAATAGTTTCATCATTAAGTCCTGATCCGATTGAAAAAAAGCCTTTGCATCATTTTCTACCTAAGACATTTACATACTCAATCGGTGGTTTCGGATGTAACATGACATGTTTGCATTGCCAGAACTATATGATATCCCAAGAGTTTGATAAATATTCACGGGGAATTAAAATAACACCAGAAGCGATTGTGGAAAATGCACTTAAATATAATTGCAAGTCAATTGCTTGGACATATAATGAACCTACGATACACTTACCTTTCAACCAGAAAACTTCCCTTTTAGCTAAAAGTAAAAATTTGAAAGTAATCTATGTAACCAACGGTTACTTTTCGGACAAGTCTCTTGAAGAGGTTTTGACTTTTGTCGATGCATTCAATATAGACCTGAAATCAATGTCAAAAGATTTTTACAAAAAAGTCTGCGGTGCTGATTTGGATATTGTTTTGGATAATCTAAAAAGGGTTTACGATGAAGGAAAGCACTTGGAGATTACAAACTTAATCATCAACGATTATAATGATTCGATTGATGAGATTACAGAGTTATGTGATTTCGTTGCAAATGAATTGGGCACGGATGTACCCCTACATTTTTCAAGGGCATTTCCCCACTATAAAATGAATGACATTTCACCTACAAAACCTGAAATATTGTTTAAGGCAAGGGAAATTGCTTTGACAAAAGGCATTGATAATGTCCATTTAGGAAATATTTAAAAAATAGTTAAAAAAAAGTTAGTTATTCTGAAAAACTAACTCTTTCGAATTTTTCAATTGTTTTAAGTGATTTTGTTGCATCCACACCAATTTTTGTAGTTGTTCCATCACTTTCGGCAACAGGATCAAGAGATGAACCGCGCACATTCGGAACAATCATGATGTCCCTATCACCTTTAACGCGTGTAGCTATTGCATATTCAACGTCTTCAGCGTCGAATACATCGACATCAGTGTCAACTACAGTGCAGTGCTTTAGTGAAGGGTGAGCTGACAATGCAGCCATAATGGCATTTTTGCCGTCGCCTTCGGTTTGCTTGTTAATTGAAACGACTGCGTGCAACCAGCAGCAACCGCCTTCAGTTAAAACAACATTCTCAACTGTAGGAACTGCATTTTTAACAGCTTTAAAGATTCTAGGTTCTTGCGGAAGACCTTGCAATAATTTATGTTCGAATCCAGCCGGTATAATTGCATGGTAGCATGGATTGTCCTTTTTGATATGCATTTTTTCCAAGTTAATCACTGGTTGGTCACGGATAATGTCGTAGGTATCGGTCAAATCAACGAAAGGACCTTCAGCAACAGTTTCTGTTACAGAAATCTTACCTTCTAAGATGATATCGGCTTGTGGAACTTCAAGTTCGCCGCATTTAATCAATTCCAGATTACCATCCTTAAAGGCATTTGCAACATCCATTTCATTATAATCTATTGGTATTGAAGTTGTGCTTGCAAGCAGAATTGCCGGATCCATTCCAATAGCTATTGCAATGTCCAAGTCTTCACCAGCTTTTTGAGCGTTTTGGAAATAAGTGTAAAGGTTTCTTGGAACGATTCTTATAACTAACCTTTTGTTATCCAACACCATCATCCTGTGGATTGAAGCGTTTTGAATGCCGGTCACTGGATCGCGTGCAAATACAACGCCTGCAGTAATGTAAGCTCCACCATCTCTTGTATAATGAGTTAAAATAGGAATTTTATCTAAATCAACATCAGATGTATCATATTGGGAAAAGTCGGTAAATTTATCCACTTTAATTGGATTTTCCATAGCATCAATGATTTTTTCAGTAATTTCAGAAACTTCACAGTTAATGGATTTTGCTATTTTATCCCTGGTATTGCAAATACCTGAAATAACAGGCATGTCGAATCCTTTAACGTTTTTAATAATAACAGTATCTTTTGGGTATTTTCTCAAAAATTTTCCCACTTCAAATTCAGCAGATAATTCTTCTGTAATTTCGATAATATTTTGGTCATTAATGTTCATAGTATCACTACAAGTTAATTTTTTTATCTTTTAATTTGTCTAAAAGTCCTGTAATATCTGGATTATTGATAGCAAGAATTTCTGCTGCAAGTACAGCGGCATTTTTACTGTTATTTATTCCAACTGTTGCAACAGGCACTCCTGGTGGCATACTAACAGTAGTAAGCATATAGTCATCACCATATTCATTAGTACATGGAACTCCAATCACTGGCCTATCAGTAAGCCCGACGATTCCTCCGGTAACCTGTGATGAGTTTGAACTAACTCCAATGAATATCTTTGCATTTTTCATTGATTTAACATAATTTGTGAATTTCTTAGTAGACCTAATAGGGCAAACGACTTTCATATCATGTGTGATTTTGAGTCTGTCTAGAAGTGTTGTTATTTTTTTAGCGTTAACCACATCGTTTTGCCTTCCGACAATGATTGCTACCTCAGCGTCCTGGTTTTTACAGCAAGCTTCATTCTCGTCTACTTCGATTTTATTTATTTCGAGATTTTTAATTCTTAAAAAATCGTTTTGAAGGAATTTTTTTTCTATTTTCTGAACAATCTCTTCATTGCTTCTTTTTACTTTTTCGGCATATTCTTTCCTGAGATTGATTACTTTTTGACGCACTTCTTCATCATAAAGTCCAATAAACTGGGCAGCGAGTATTGCGGCATTATCTCCTCTGTCGATTCCGACAGTTGCAATTGGGGAAGGATAAGGCATTTGAACGATGGATTGTAGTGCATCAATACCTCCGGTTTTTACATCAACAGGCACTCCAATTACAGGCCTTGGTGTAAAGGCAGCAATTGTACCGGGCAAGTGTGCAGCAAGTCCTGCAATACCGATAAACACTTCAATTCCAGCATTAGTTCCCTGAGTTACAATTTCACGAACTAAATTTGGAGTTCTATGAGCCGATGCGATTTTTAAACTGTATGGTATTTCTAATTTTTCTAAAATATTCATGCTTTTTTCAGCTATTTCAATATCAGATCCGCTTCCAAGAATAATCATTATCTTTGGTGTCATTTAAAAATCCCTTCTGAAATAAATTTTATCAATTATAGAATATTGTTTTCAAAATATATTAAACTATCATATGATATTTTCAATTGACAATTTAATTGTTTTTTTCAATAACATTTATACTATTTAAATAATAAAACTATATTAATAAAAAATTTTCATGGAGAAATTTGGAGTGTATTGGTTTTTTTTAATCCTTGCTTTTTTATTAGCCGGCATAAAAACTCAAAAGCCTAAAAAATATCAAAAGGTTTCTGTAATCATTCCTGCTTATAATGAGGAGGAAACAGTAGCTAAGGTTGTTGAAGTTGTTAAAAAGGTATCGGTAGTGGATGAAATCATCGTTGTAAATGATGGGTCTAGTGATAATACTGAACAAGAAGCCCTGAAAGCTGGAGCAATTGTGATTAATCATGAAATTAATAAAGGTAAAGGTCAAGCTTTATACACCGGTTATCAACAGGCTGAATGTGATATTATTGCTTTTATTGATGCGGACATTTACAATTTAACTTCCGCTAAAGTTGAAGCAATGATTAGGCCAATACTTGAGGGCAAAACCGATATCACAAAAACTAAATTTTCTCGTGCAAGCGGTCGTGTTACTGAACTTACTGCAAAGCCACTTTTGAACTTTTTCTTCCCTGAAATTTCATTTGAACAACCGCTGAGCGGTCAGTTTGCAGCTAAAAAGGAAGTCTTGAAAAAAATTAATTTTGAAAGCGATTATGGTGTAGATGTTGGTATTGTCATTGATGCTGATGTTCTCGGAATTTCCATAATGGAAGTTGACATCGGTGCTATTGAACATGACATGTCTCCACTTTCTGATTTAAATTTAATGGCTAATGAAGTTGTAAGAACAATCATCGGTCGTGCTAACAAGTACGGCAGAGTAACAATGATTGACGACATTGGTCATGATATTCGAATGTCTATTGTTGGTTTATCTTTAGTTATCCTTGGCTTGTTTACATTGTTCTTTGTAAAATTTGTTCCTTTGGCAATTGGAGTTATAGTTTCCATAATTGGAATAATATTTGCCATTTATTACATTATTAAAGTTATTGTAAAGTCTATTGACATGTTCAGAAAGACTCCGAGGGGAAATTTAATAAGGTCTTTTATTAAGATTCACTTTCCACTGATTATATCAATCATCGTTTTGCTTTTGATGATTTCAACATTCATCGGAGCGGCACATTTTGAGCATGGTGTCTTATCCATCGAACCGAATTCAAGAAACTTGATTATTTATGCTGATGATTCCCCAAGGGACAATACCATTTCTGTAAGGGGACCTTATACTGTCGATACAGCTATTGAAAATGAATCTGGTGAAATACGCATGCCATCTGATGCAATGATGACGCTTGGCGTAAAGGTTAATGATACAATTGTCATTGATGATGAAAGTTATTTGATTAATGAAACCAGGCAAGGCGAACCGGATACTCTTAGACTGCCGATTCAAGCTAAAAAGTTCTTGGATGTGGATACGGGCGATGTCATTCAAAACAGTCGTTTAAAGGAGATATTTGAAGGCAGCATAATAACTCATAGTTTTGAAGTGGATAATGATACAATAAAGGAAAAATTCATCGTTACTTCAAGAGACAAGAATGCATCATCTTATGAAATTATAATTGACAACAATTCTGTTGTAAACTCTTCTGGAATATTTAAGGATAATTCTACTTATGATATTGCAGTAGATGGAGAATATTACGGATCTTTCAATTATAAGGATGGGTTAAATGAGACATTCAAGTATGATGGCCATAAGGTGAAAATATCATTTTGGGATACAAATTCCACTTCAATAAAAGTGTTTGTCCGTGAAAATCAAGGAAATTTCTTGAATTTTAATTTTGAATAATGTGAAATCATTTAATTGTTAAAAAATAAAAATAGTAATCTACAACATTTAGTTGTAGATATTAATCTTTCTTGTCATATGCTTTTACTGCTTCTTCAACATCATTGTAAAGGCCTAAAGCAGCAAGCGCACCAACTTTTCCTTGCTCACCAGTCACTGCAATCAATGGAATGTTTAATTCTTCAGCTGTTTTTTCAGCGGTTTCAACATCCATCATTCCAGATTTTGTAGCAATGGAATATTCTCTTAATTTTTCTGGAATATCTAAACCTTCTAAAATAGCTATTGCTGTTTTATCAGATAAAGTATCTCTTTTAAGAATTTCAATAACTCTGTCGATTAATTCTTGCTTTTTGTCAGCTTCAACCGCAAAAGTCAGTGCAATGGAAACACAGTTCTGTGTTTTGTGAGGATTATGCGGATATAGTTGAACTATAATATGATCCAAGTATTCATATCCTTCACTTGCAAGTTCAACACCTAAGTTGTGAGCCATTGTCCAAGTAGCTCCAGCATCTTTAGTGTCAGTGTCGTCAACACCGATAACCACTTTTTCAAGTTTTGGAGTTACTACAGTTGCCCTTCCGACTTTTGAACCGCCTCCGCTTTCTATAAGTTCGATGTATTTAACACCTTTACCCATTCCTCTGCACATTCCGGCTCCGACACCAGCACCTGCAAGACCGGCATGGGTTACTTTAACCTCATCGCCTTCAACAACGATTTCATCAATTCCAGCCGCATTAAAACTGGCTTTCAAGTCTAGTGGAGCGGAACCAACATGACAGGAGTAAACATGCTTATTACCATCACGATAAGCTGAATCAATTAGTTCAGAGTTGTTTCTGTACTGATTCAATAACCAATGGGATCCTGAAATGCATGGGTGATATTCGACGATTTCGACCTTGTCACCGTCTACCATAGTCAATACTTTTTGATATGGCGCAACCCAAGGGTCATCAAATTTTTCTTTTAATTCTTCAGGTTTTAAAATTTCCATCCAATCACTAAATTTCTTTTAATCTGTCGCACATTTTGATAGCTGCTTCAACAGCACTTTTTGCGTTTTTAACACGTCTGTGAGCATCTAATCTGGTCATTCCTGGACCAGTGATTCCAAGTGCCACTGGAGTATCGTATTCAAGCGCCAAATCAGCAATCTTACGAGAAGCGTGTTGTGCCACGATTTGGTCGTGGTCTGTTGCACCTTCGATTACGGCACCGAGAGTGATTATTGCATCATATTCTCCTTTTTGCAATAATTTTTTGATTACAAGAGGCATATCGAATACGCCTGGAACTGCAACCACTTTTGTAATTTCACAATCTCTATTTTTTGCTTCTGCTTTAGCTAATTCTAACATCATTTGTGTAATATCATAATTAAATTCTGCAACAACTGCTGCTATTTCGTATTTTACCATTTTTATCAAACCTCTCTTTTAATTAACCGTAAAATATAGCAAGAAGGAAACCTGCAACCCCACTGACTACCATAATGAATATGATAAAAAGTGCTGCTAATTGCATTTTGCTTAATTTTTTGAAATCCATATTCTTCTATCTCCATTTTATTTTATAAGTTATTTTTAACTTCACTAGCCAGTTCCATAGTTGTAGCTGAACCGCCTAAATCACCAGTTAAAACATTAGCGTCATTTAGTACTTTCAATATTGCCGCATCGAATTTGTCTGCGGCTTCATTTTCACCAAGATATCTAAGCATCATAACGGCTGAAAGCATCATAGCTATTGGATTTGCCTTGCCTTGGCCTGCAATATCTGGTGCTGAACCGTGAACTGGTTCAAATAGTGCTCCATCTTCACCTATATTTGCAGATGGAATCAATCCAAGCCCTCCAACAAGGCCTGCACCCTCATCGGATAATATGTCTCCGAAAAGGTTTGTTGTCACGATAACTTCAAAGCTTTCCGGCTGTGTAATGAGATACATTGCTGTTGCATCCACATAAAAGTCCTCAGTCGCAATTTCAGGATATCTTTTGGCAACTTCATAGAAAATTTCCTTAAACAACCCGTCGCTTTTCTTTAAAACGTTTGCTTTGTGAACACCAGTCACTTTTGTTTTGTTGTTTTCTTTTGCGTATTTGAAAGCGTAATCAATAATTCTTTCTTCCGCTTGTCTTGTTATTATGCGTCTGGCTATTGCACCATCGTCTGTAAAGTGCTCTTCACCTGCAATATACAGTCCTTCGGTATTTTCACGCACTATCATAAAGTCAATGTTGTCAGACAATGAGTTAGTGTTAGGATATGCTTTTACAGGTCTTAAATTTGCAAACATTTTCATTTCTTGGCGAATTTTAACGATAACATCGGCTGCAGTTTCGCCTGCTGCACCGAATAAGCATGCATCAGCATTTCTTATGATATCCAAGGTTTCTGCAGGCAGTGCAGTGCCGTTTTTTTCAAGGCACTCATCACCAGCTTCACCATAAATATACTCAAAATCAATGCCTAATGAGTCTAAAATGTATATTGCCGCTTCCATTACTTCTTTACCTATTCCATCACCTGGAACAACGGCAATTTGATATTTACTTTTTGTTTTTGAGGTATTCAATTAAACCACCTTGCTCTAATATTTCCAACATGAATGGAGGTAATTTTTTAAATGTAATTGTCTCGCCATTTGAAGCAGTTATTGTTCCTTCATCCATATTCACTTCAATTTCATCTCCATCTTCCACAATTTTTGTAATTCCTGGAGCTTCAAGAAGAGGAACTCCAACATTTGTTGCATTTCTGTAAAAGATTCTTGCAAATGACTCGGCTATTACGGCAGCAACTCCAACACCTTTTAGTGCAATTGGAGCATGTTCCCTTGAAGAGCCGCATCCAAAGTTCTTTCCAGCAACTATAAAGTCTCCATTTTTGCATTTCTTATCGAAATCTGGATCTAGACCTTCCATACAATGCTTTGATAATCTTTCTTCATCAGTATAAATTAAATATCTTCCAGGCACGATAATATCTGTGTCAATGTCATTTCCGAATTTCCATGCTGTTCCTTTCATATTATCACTCCGGAGCCACAATTCTTCCTTTAATTGCTGAAGCGGCTGCAACAGCAGCGGAAGATAAATATACTTTTCCATCAGGGCTTCCTTGCCTTCCTTTAAAGTTTCTGTTTGAAGTTGAAAGACTTACTTCACCAGGTCCGATTATTCCGGTATGTCCTCCAAGACATGGGCCGCAACATGGAGCTGATACAAGTGCTCCAGCTTCGACAAATATTTTGATTAATCCTTCATCCAACGCTTTTGTGTAAATTTCTTTTGATGCAGGTATAACCAACATTCTAACTCCATTTGCTATTTCATTGCCTTTCAAGATTTTTGCGGCATCTCTTAAATCACTAAGCCTTCCATTAGTGCATGAACCTAAAAATACTTGATCGATTTCCACGTCAACTTCACTTACTGCCTTTACGTTATCGACATTATGAGGACATGCCACTTGCGGCTCCAAATCACTCACGTCAATATCGATTGTATTCAATGAAGATGAGTCCAAATCAGTTTTATAAATTTTATAAGGTTTATTTGAGCGTTTTTCAACATAATCGATGGTTTTCTTGTCGGGTTCCACCAAACCGGTTTTACCGCCCATTTCAATTGCCATGTTGCATAATACCATTCTATCGGAAACGCTCATATTTTTGACGGTTTCACCGGCAAATTCACAGGCCTTATATGTTGAGCCATCCGCACCAACTTGACCTATAATATGTAAGATAACATCTTTTGCATAAACGTTTTCTTTCAAATCACCGATAACGTTAAACCTGTTTGTTTCAGGCACTTTAAACCATAAGTTGCCTTCGCTGAATACCATTGCCATATCGGTTGAACCAATTCCTGTTGAAAATGCACCTAATGCTCCATGAGTGCAGGTATGTGAATCGGCACCCACGATAACTTCTCCCGGGACAACATGGCCCAATTCAGGTAAAATTTGGTGGCAAACACCAACATTAACATCATAAAAATGTTCAATATTATGCTTTTTTGCAAATTCTCTCATTATTATATGATTATTGGCAGAGTCAATTGAATCGGCTGGAACTTGATGATCAAAAGGTATGACAATTTTTGATGAATCCCATACTTTTGAAGCACCGATTTTTTCAAAAGATTCTACTGAAAGAGGTCCAGTCAAATCATGAGTCATTGCTACATCAATATTTGCAATAACGATATCTCCAGCTTCTACACTATCTTTTCCTGAAGCTCTTGCTAATATTTTTTCGGACATTGTTGGCATATTTGTAACCTCTTTATTAATGATAAATATTTATCAATTATAAAATATATAATGATTGCTTTATTTTTGAAAATTTTGATTTTAATATATTTATATAATATGTTTAACAAATCATAATTCATGGGTAAATTTTTTAGAAGAAATAAAAAACAAGAAGACTCCATTGTTGAGGAAAAACCTCCAGTTTGGGAAGATAGGATTTATTGGGTTTCAACATTACAGAAAATAGCTTACCCAGTTTTAAATAATTTGGCAAGAGGTTCACTAAAAAAGAACATGCCTTATGAGTCAAGTAGTGCAGAAGGCCAAAAATTTTCTTATTTTGAAGCATTTGCGCGCGTATTTAATGGTATTGCACCATGGTTAGAACTTGGTGCGGATACTTCTGAGGAAGGTAAAGTTCGTGAAAAATATATTTATTTAACCTTAAAAGCTATTTCAAATGCTATTAATTCTAAAAGTGATGATTATATATTTGTTGTAGAACCTAAACAATCTTTAGTTGATGTTGCTTTATTTGCTCAAGGATTACTTAGGGCTAAAAATCAAATTTGGCTTAATTTACCTATTAAAGTTCAAGCTAGATTAATTCGTGAACTGAAAAATACAAGAATAATAGCTCCTTATGAAAATCATTGGCTGTTATATACTGCTATGATTGAGGCTGCTTTATTGGAATTTACAGGTGAATGTGACAAACAACGTTTGGTTTATGGCGTTCGTAAATTTAGAGATGATTTTTATATTGGAGATGCTATTTACTCAGATGGTGAAGACTTTGAAGCAGGATTTTATAATAGCCTGATTATTCATCCTATGCTTAATGATATTCTATCCGTAATGAGAAAGTATGGTCTTCAAGATGGCGAATTTTTGGATGTACAGTTAATGAGATCCTCCAGATTAGCTTCTCAACTTGAAAGGATTATTTCACCTGAAGGAACATATCCATTAATCGGAAAATCTTTATCCTATCGTTGTGGTGTTTTCCATTTGCTCTCTCAAGCGGCGCTTCTTAAAATATTGCCAAGAAATATTAATCCTGCACAGGTAAGGTCTGCCCTTACAAAAGTTTTAAGAGCTCAGTTTGATGATAATAAAAATTTCAATACTGATGGATGGTTAATCATTGGATTGAATGGTTCACAAGTTGAGATTTCTGAAAGTAATGTAAATACTGGTAGCCTTTATGCTTGTTGTGCTATATTCTTGCCGTTAGGTTTGGGAGTTAATGACGTGTTCTGGACAGCGCCGTTTGCCGAATGGAGTAGTCTAAAAGCATGGAATGGGCATCAAATTCAACAAGACCAATCTATTAATTTTTAACTCAATTCATACAAGTTCCCGTAATTAAATAGTTTAATTTCTTTTGGAACTTCTTTTATTATATTTTTTGTATCAAATATTATTGGACTTTCCATACTCTTTTTAATTAAATCATAATCCAAATTCTTGAATTCGTCATGGTCACAAAGCACAAGGATTAAGTTTGAATCTTTAATTGCATCATCAAAGCTTACAAAATTAGGTTTGTCAATGTGTGGGTCGTGGATAGCTATTTCATAATCGCTGCTTAATTTGCCTATAATTTCATATGAAGGGCTTTCTCTATCATCGCCAGTATTTCCTTTATATGAAACGCCTAAGATAGCTATTTTTCCTTTTTTAATAATTTTTTTAACATATTCACATACAAAATCAGGCATGGATTTATTTGTATCACGTGCTAGTTTAATGATTTTTGCAGTTTCGGGAGCTTTTGCATAAATAAAATAAGGATCAATTGCAAGGCAATGGCCTCCAACTCCAGGACCTGGTGAGTGTAAGTTTACTCTTGGATGTTTATTTGCCATTTCAATAACGTCAAGTGCATTAACACCAATTTCAGCACATATTTTTACAAGCTCATTTGCAAGTGCAATGTTAACATCCCTGAATGTATTTTCCATGCACTTTGATAATTCAGCAGTTTTTGCCTCTGTAAGCATCAAATCCCCTTTAACAAACTGGCCATAGACTTCACTTGCCTTTTTTGAACATTCAGGTGTAATTCCACCTATAATTCTGTCATTATGTATCAATTCTTCTATAATCTTACCTGGAAGAACCCTTTCAGGACAATGCGCAAGATATAAGTCTTCACCGATAGTAAAACCGGCTTTTTCAAATATTGGTTTTATTGTTTCATCGGTTGACATTGGAGCTATTGTAGATTCGATTATTACAGTATTTCCCTTTTCAAGATATGGCAGAATTGTTTCGCACGCGGTAATTACATAGCTTAAGTCGCAGCTATAGTTTTCGGCAATGTAAGGGGTAGGTACGGTTATTATGAATGCATCTGCTTTTTGAGGAGTTAGGCTTGCTGTGTATATCTTATTTTCTACCGCTTTTTTAATTATTTCAGATATTCCAGGCTCTTCAATGTGTATTATCCCTTTATTTAAATTCTTTACAATTTCTTCTGAAATATCCACACCAACTACTTCGCAGCCGCTTCTTGTAAAGAGTGCTGCGGTTGGAAGCCCGATATAACCTTGGCCCATAATACATACTTTCATGATTACTAACTCCTTTTTTAAATATTAAGTATAATATATATTTAAACTATATAAAAAGTTTTAAGGGGTAATTATGAAAATTTTAATTACGGGCTCTAATGGAATGTTAGGTCATGATTTACAAGAGGTTTTAAAAGATAATCACGAATTAATCCTCACTACTTCAAAAACGCTTGATATTACGGATAAAAATCAAGTATTGGATGTAATCCGCGAAAAGAAACCCGATGTTGTTGTTAACTCAGCGGCATATACTGATGTTGACGGCTGTGAGGATAATCAGGATATTGCCTACTGCGTAAACGGTGAAGGCGTTAGAAATTTGGCTCTTGCATGTAAGGAGATTGACTGTCCGTTGGTTCATGTCAGTACAGATTATGTGTTCAATGGCAAAAATAACCGTCCGTGGGTTGAAGATGATGAAATTGATCCAATCAACGTTTATGGTAAAAGCAAACTTAAAGGGGAGGAAGCTATTTTAGAAATCCTTGACAAGTATTTCATTGTTAGAACCGCTTGGTTATATGGGGTCAATGGCAGAAATTTCCCAAGGACAATGCTGGAACTCGCAAAAAACCATTCGGAAATAACCGTTGTTTATGATGAGGTGGGGTCACCGACATACACTCTTGATTTGGCATATGGGATTTCCCAGTTAATTGAAACGGAGCATTATGGCATTTATCACCTTACAAACTCTGAAAGCTGTTCATGGTGTGAATTTGCAAGATTCATTTTTGAAGTTGCAGATGTTGATGTTGAGGTTATTCCAGTTACGGCATCTGAATTTGCAAGGCCCGCACCACGTCCAAGTTATTCGGTTTTAGAAAATAAAAATTGGATTGACAATGGTTTTAAACCGCTTAGAAGCTATAAAGAAGCTATAAAAGAATATATTGAGTTGATTAAATGAATAAAAAAATACTTTTAATGATTGCATTAATCGTCGCTATATTAAGTATAGGAGCTGTAAGTGCAGGATTTTTCGATTTTCTGCATTTTGGGGATTCTGATGATGTTGATGTTGATGTAGTTGAAGATGGTGAATATTGTACAGTTGATGAGGTTGCCGCTTACATTAAGGAATTCCATAAGCTTCCAAGCAATTATATAACCAAAAAAGAAGCGCAAAGCCTTGGCTGGCATGGGGGTCCGCTTAAAAATTACGCCCCTGGAAAAAGCATAGGCGGAGATAAATTTACCAATAGACAGCACATTCTTCCAGACAGCGATTCTAAATACATAGAATGTGACATTAATGCAAACGGAACTAGTCGTGGAGCAGAAAGAATAGTATATAATACTGGTGATTTTAAAGTTTACTATACTAATGATCACTACAACACATTTACAGAGGTATAATATGCAACTTGACGGTAATTTAATTAAAGAGAATGGGCATGACTATCTAATGGAGGCATTAAATTTCCCTGATTATTACGGAAAAAATTTAGATGCATTATATGATTGCTTATGTGAAATCGAATGCGAAATCGAATTAATAAACAGTGAAGAAGTTGATGAGGATATTATTGATACTTTCATAGATGCAGCTAGTGAAAACGATTTCTTGAAATTTGAAATATTATATTAATTATTAAAGACTAATAATTTAATTGAGTGATATTATGAAAGGTATAGTGCTTGCAGGTGGTTCTGGAACTCGTCTTTATCCCATTACAAAAGCGGTTTCAAAACAATTATTGCCTTTATATGATAAGCCAATGATTTATTATCCGATTTCTGTTCTGATGCTTGCAGGAATTAAAGAGATATTGATTATTTCCACTCCAAGGGATTTGCCAATGTATAAAGATCTTTTAGGTGATGGAACCAGTTTAGGAATTAAGTTTTCATATGCGGTTCAAGAAAATCCAAACGGCCTTGCAGAAGCTTTCATTGTTGGCGAAGAATTCATCGGCGACGACAATGTTGCACTGATTTTGGGAGATAATATATTTCATGGACATAGGTTTACAGAAATTCTTGAAAGGGCAACTCATTTAGAGGAAGGTGCAGTAATATTTGGTTATTATACCAATAATCCAGAAGCTTTTGGCGTTGTTGAGTTTGATAACGAGTGGAATGTAATTTCAGTTGAAGAAAAGCCCGAAAATCCTAAATCAAACTATATTGTGCCTGGCCTTTATTTTTATGACAATGATGTTATTGAAATAGCAAAAAATGTTGAGCCTTCCCAAAGGGGTGAAGTCGAAATAACATCCATCAATGAGGAGTATCTCAAACGTGGGAAACTTAAGGTTGAACTTTTAGGAAGAGGTATGGCTTGGCTTGATACAGGAACCCATGAGGGGCTTTTGGAAGCGTCAAACTTCATTGAAACAATTCAAAAAAGGCAAGGCTTGTACATTGCATGTCTTGAAGAAATTGCTTATCTTAAAGGATACATTGATGATGAAAAATTATTGAAAACTGCAAAAGAGCTTGAAAAAACCGATTATGGGCAATATTTATTTAATTTAGTTAAAAAGTGATCTTATGGGAAAATTCAAATTTACGGAAACCGGTATCGAAGGAATGTTTGTTGTAGAGCCCACAGTCTTTGAGGATAACAGAGGCTATTTCATGGAAACATTTCATGAAAAGGACTTTAAAGATGCCGGATACGATTTAACTTTTGTTCAGGATAATCAATCAAAATCATCAAAAGGAGTCTTAAGAGGGCTTCACCTACAAGTCAATTATCCTCAAGGCAAACTTGTTCGCGTTATTAAAGGTGAAGTGTTTGATGTTGGAGTTGACTTGAGGGCAAATTCACCTACCTATGGAAAATGGTTTGGGGTTATATTATCTGATGAGAATAAAAAGCAGCTGTTTGTTCCACCAAAATTTGCTCATGGATTTTTAGTGTTGTCCGATGAAGCAGAATTTGTATATAAATGCACAGAATTTTACCATGGGGATGATGAAAGTGGTATCAAATGGGATGATGAGGATATCGCTATTGATTGGCCATTAGACGATATTGATGAGATTATTTTATCCGATAAAGACAAACAATGGAAAAGCTTTAGAGAATCTCAAATTAAATATGAGTGATTGTCATGACAAAGATTTTAGTTACGGGCGGAGCAGGTTTTATTGGAAGCAATTTTGTTAGATACATGATTAATAAGTATTCAGAATATGAAATCATTAACTTGGATGCCCTAACTTACTGCGGAAACCTTGAAAATTTAAAAGATATCGAAAATAAGGATAATTATTCATTTGTTAAAGGAGATATTAGGGATAAAAATGTAGTCGATGATTTGGTAAGGCAATGCGATTATGTGATTAATTTCGCCGCCGAAAGTCATGTTGACAGAAGCATTGATGATCCTGAAATATTTATAAAATCAAATGTTCTCGGAACACAGACCCTATTGAATGCCGCTAAAGAGTATGGAGTAGAAAAATACATTCAAATTTCAACAGATGAGGTTTATGGAACTTTAGGAAAAGAAGGTTATTTCACTGAAAACACTCCATTACAACCGAACAGTCCCTATTCAGCTTCAAAAGCAGGTGGGGATTTAATCACTCGAGCATATGGTCAAACTTTCGATTTACCGATAAATATTACTCGTTGTTCTAACAATTATGGCCCTTATCAATTCCCTGAAAAACTGATTCCGTTAATGATTTCAAATGCCTTAGAAGACAAGAAATTACCTGTTTATGGCGATGGAAAAAACATTAGGGACTGGCTGCATGTTCATGACCACTGTCAAGCTATTGATTTGGTCATGCATGAAGGAGTTCTTGGTGAGGTGTACAATATTGGCGGAAATAATGAAAAACAGAACATTGAAATTGTTAAGCTAATATTAAATGCCTTAGATAAGGATGAATCCTTGATTGAATTTGTTACTGATAGATTAGGTCATGACAGACGTTATGCAATCGATTCAACAAAGATTCAAAATGATTTGGGATGGTCTCCTAGCTATACTTTTGAAGTTGGAATTAAAGAAACAATTCAATGGTACTTAGATAATCAGGATTGGACCAGTCAAGTTAAAAGCGGCCAATATCAACAATACTATGAAAAGATGTATCTGAATAGGTAGTTTTTACACTTGAAATATACCTCTTTTTTTTATAATATTCAAATTTTTCGTAATTTTTTTTCATTTCATATAATTTTTTTAGAAATTTTATAATATTGACTTATCATTTCATTAAAATTAAAAACTTGCTTTTTTCAATATTTTTGGATAGTTTTATATATTATATTCTTTAATAAGAATAAAGTGTAAAGATAAAATTATTTTATTTTTCATAATAGGGAAATGGTGATTGGATGTTGGAGCAATATTTACCTTTTGTTGGACTAATTGTTTTTGGTAATATTGAAAATTTAGTGCTATCTTCACAAGGAGTGGTAGCTGGTGTAAATCCTCTAAAATTAGGAATTGCAAGTATTTGTGTTGTTATCTTTTGGTTAATGTTGGGAACTTTTGCAACTCAAATGTTCATACAATATGCCTCTTTTATTGAATTCATCGGCGGTTTAGCAATTTTTGTTTTAGGTCTTCAAGCTATGGTCCAATCAGTAAGGGGTGTCTAGATTGGCTGGTGAATTAAGACAATTTCTTGCTTTAATTGTTTTTGGAAACATTGAAAACTTAATTTTAGCTTCTCAAGGTGTTGCTGCTGGTGTAAATCCTATAGTTCTTGCTTTTTTAAGTTTATGTGCTGTCGTATGCTGGTTATTAATAGGAACATTTGCCACAAAAGCCGCAATGAAATATGCAAGATACATTAACTTCGTCGGCGGTTTTGCAATTTTCGTTTTAGGTATTCAAGCAATGTTAGGGGCTATTCCAGGAATGTTAGCATTTTTCTAGATTATTTATGTCATATTTAAAACACAAAGTGTATGGATTTTTATTTAACCTATTTAATCATACGCAAGTTGAAGAGAATAGAATTTCTTTTATAATCGATTCGAGAGAATCTTTCAAAGGTAATTTGGATTATATCAAAAAGGAATTTGAAAAAAGAGGTGGCTTCGAATTCAATTTTTTTTATAAGGATAAACTTTCCTTAAACAGTTTTAAGAAATTAGCCGGTTCCAGATATATATTTTTAAATGACAACTTTTTCCCAATTGCTTTCATGAAATTCAGTCCGGATAACACCATTGTCCAATTATGGCATGCGCCAGGAGCTTCAAAGAAGTTTGGGGGATCTGTTGATGTTGGAAGCAGAGATATCCTTAAAAGGATTTCTGAAAATACTGATTATTTAATAGTCACATCAAAAAATATTGAAGATTATTATGCCGAGGCATTTCAAATATCAAAAAGTAAGATTAAATCATTAGGCCTTCCTCGTATGGACTATTACTTTGAAAATCACGATTTAAACAAATTGAAAGCGGATTTTTGCGAGAGGCACAATGTTTCTCAGGATAAAAAGATTATCCTTTATGCTCCAACTTTTAGGGATGAAGAGAAATACAATAATGTTTTTAATTTCCTGGATTTGGAAAAGTTCAATGAAGTATTGGGTAGCGATTATGTTTTGGCTTTAAGACTCCATCCAAAGATTAAGGATTTTTATAAAAATGATATTTCATCTAAAAGCCAGTATATTGATGTCAGTGATTTTGAAAGCGAACAGGAATTAATGCTGATTAGTGACATGCTAATAACTGATTATTCTTCAATAATGATTGAATATTGTGTTTTGGATAAGCCAATTATATTTTTCGCATATGATTTAGATAGCTATCTGGCTAGTGAACGTGGTTTCTATTATGATTTTAAGAGTACTGTTCCAGGACCAATTGTTTATAGCACTGATGAGCTGATTGATATAATTAAGAATAATGACATTGATAAAAATATAATATCCACTTTTGTTGAGACACAATTTGATGTGATAGACGGCAAATCATCTGAGAGGATAGTTGATTTTCTTTTAAATGAAGGTAGGTAAAATGGATAATATTAAAGTTAGCATAATAGTTCCAGTTTATAATAGTGCAGAATATATAGGCAGCACACTCGACTCAATACTTAATCAGGATTTCAATAGTTTTGAAGTCATAGTAGTTGATGATGGTTCAACAGATAACAGTTTAGAAATTATTGAGAAAAAATTATCCAAGTCAACAATTTCATATAAAGTTATTCATCAAGAAAATTCTGGTGTAAGCAATGCTAGAAATCGTGGAATTGAAGAATCACAAGGGGAATATTTGGTTTTTGTTGATTCTGATGATTATATTACTGGAAATCATTTATCAGAGTTGTATAATGGTGAAACTGATTTTAGCTTAATTCAATTTGTTAAAAAAGAGGGAGAACATTTATCCACACCAAATTTTATCTCAAAAAGATTAATTTCATGCAATGATTTTATTAAAATGGAATTAAACATGGAAAATCCTTTTAATTTCTGGCAATTAATGTATAGGGCAAGAATAATCAACGATAACAACATCAGATTTAATCCCGATTATATTTATGGTGAAGACATAGAATTTGCTCTTAAGGCATTAAGCTTCGGTAAAGAAGTAGCTATCAGCAATGAGGTTACATATTATTATATCCAACATGAGGAATCAGCCATTAAAACATCAGAATATAGGCGCTTTGAAGTAGTGGAGATTTTTGAGAATCTTGCCGGCTTTTATGAAAAGCAAGGTAAAGGTGATCTGGCTGATTTGATAATAACATCTAGAATTCCAAAGGCAATTTTCGGGAATATGAATTACTTTTTCTACAACGACTATGATTTTGAGGAAGTTATATCTAAAATGAAAGAATTGGACTTATTTACAAAATTGTCAAAATATGAAGGGGACTCTAAATTTAAGTTTAAGATAAAATCATTTTTATTAAATCCAAAAATCTATTATAAAACATGGAAAAAATTTAAAAATTCGATTGATTAACATGGAAGTTTCTGTTGTTACGCCAAATTATAATGGGGAAAGATTTCTAAAAACTTTCCTTGAATCTCTAAACAATGACAGTGAATACATTGGAGAAGTTATTATCATCGATAACGGATCCAGCGATGCTAGTCTGGATTATCTTAAAAATAATGCATTCAATTTTCCATTGGTTTTAATTGAAAATAAAGAGAACTTAGGTTTTGCACCAGCTGTTAATCAGGGAATCTTAAAGGCTAAAAACGAGTTAATATTTTCAATAAACAATGACACTGAAATCAAAAAAGGTTCAATCAAGGCATTAATAGACTTGATTTCATCCGGCGAGGATATTTTTTCAGTTCAAGCCAAAATGCTTCAATATGACAATAAGGAATTGATTGATGATGTTGGGGATGAATATAACTTGCTTGCCTGGACTAAAAAAACAGGCGAAAATCACCATTCAAGCGAATATAAAAAAGTTAAAGATATTTTTTCAAGTTGCGCCGGAGCAGCGATGTATAAAAAATCAGTTTTAGAGGAAATTGGGCTATTCGATGACAATTTTTTTGCTTATATGGAAGATGTAGATTTGGCAATCAGATCAAGAATCAACGGTTATAGAAATTTGTTATGTCCGGATGCAATCGTTTATCATATTGGAAGTGCAACATCAGGAAGCAGATATAACGAGTTTAAAGTTAGATTGGCTGCCAGAAATAATGTTTGGGTTGTTTATAAAAACTTTCCAGTTCCTTTAAAGATTGTCAATTTTATTTTCTTGTTTTTCGGTTTTTTAATTAAATATCTATTCTTTTTAAAAAAAGGTTTTGGTTCAACTTATTTGGCGGGTATTCGTGAAGGTTTAGCAACTAGAAATAAAATTGGTAAAGTTAAATTCGAATCTAAAAATATGATAAATTATTTTAAAATGGAATACAGATTAATTATTAATACAATTAAATTTCTAAAAAAATAGCTAGTGAGTTTTATGGACCTTTCGATTGTAATTGTAAATTATCAAACGTTTGAATTGACAAAAAATACTATTAATTCTATTTTTGAATATGAATATCCATTCAGTTATGAGATTTTGGTAGTGGATAATGCATCCCGTGATGATAGCCTAGCTAAGTTACAGGAATATTTTAATGATAAGGTAAAATTCATTGCTTCAGCTGAAAACAATGGTTTTTCAGCTGGCAACAATCAGGCATTAAGGATGGCAAATGGAAAATATATTCTTCTTTTGAATTCCGACACTATTGTTTGGGAAGGTACTTTGGAAAACATTTATAATTACATGGAAAAACATACTGACGTGGGGGCATGTGGCTGCAGGGTTCTTTTAGAAAACGGGGAACTTGACAAGGCATGTAAGAGAAGTTTTCCGAATGTTAAAAACTCATTTTTCAGGCTGTTTCACATTCCAACCAATAGCAAGGATAATGACTATAATTTGGTTAATTTGCCAGATGGGGAAATCTATGAAATAGATTGCCTTACCGGTGCGTTCATGTTCATGCGGACCGATGCACTAAACCAAGTCGGCCTTTTGGATGAGACATTTTTCATGTATGGTGAAGACATTGACTTATGTTATAGAATTAAAAATGGCGGATGGAAGATAATTTATTATGGTGAATCCAAAATAACACATTTAAAAGGTGCAAGCAGTAAAAAACAAAAATCTAAGTTAATTTATGAGTATTATCGAGCCATGTATATTTATTATAATAAACATCATGCAAATGAAAATTCATTCATTGTCAATTTTGTTGTTTATTTTGGAATTGCCCTCTTATGCATTTTGAAGCTGTTTTTAAATTTGTTTAAAAAGAAAGATTAAATATATTATTAAACAAATATAACTTAGTGGAACTAGTTTTTTAGGTAGTTATTATGATAAAGGAGAATCAAAGATTATTAAACTTGTCATTAATTGTACTTGATGTAATAGTCATAGGTATCTCTCTTTTATGTTCCTTATGGTTAAGATTTAAAACTACCTTGTTTGGTCCAATTGGAGGGCATTTAGGCTCTATAAGTTATATCTTATTCTTTACTTTTGCAGTTGTGCCTGTTTATTTAATTTTATACTTTGCTTTTGGCCTTTATAAGCCACGCAGAACCTATAAAAATATTTTTTCAGAAGCTACACAAATTATTAAAGTAAATATTTTAGCGTTTATCACTCTTGTTTCTATATTATTTATAATAAATCAGCCTGATTTTTCAAGGATAATGCTGTTTTTATTAGCCATCATTGCCACATTCTTTGGAATCATTGAAAGATTTATTATTAGAAGCATTTTAAAAAGGATTCGAGTAAACAATAAAAATATTAAGCATATTCTAATCGTCGGAGATAATGATTTGGCCTTCACTTTCGCCCGCAGAATCAGGGAAAACCCATATTTGGGTTTTGTCGTAAGCGGTTTTTTAGGAAGATCAGAACATATAGGTCGTGAAATTGAAGGAAGCAGGGTAATTGGCGCATTCAAGGACATCGATAAAATCTTGGATCAAAACATGTTTGACCGGGTGGTTTTGGCTATTCCTTTAAAGTATTATTATAAAATCGATGAGCTTGTGGAAAGCTGCGAACGTGTCGGAATTAAAGCAGAAATCATTCCGGATTACATTAGATATTTCCCAGCTCAGCCATCAGTGGACATGATTGAAGACATTCCAATCATTAATATTCGTTATGTGCCTTTGGATGATGACTTTAATAAGTTCATGAAATATCTATCGGATTACATATTTGCCATAATAGCAATTATTATTACATCCCCTATAATGATTTTAACTGCAATAGCGATTAAATTAACTTCTCCAGGCCCAATTATATTTAAACAGGAAAGGATTGGTTATCATTCTAAGCCATTCATGATGTATAAGTTTCGTAGTATGAAAGTTCAAGATCCTAATGAGGAAAAATCAGAATGGACTACAAGAGACGACCCAAGAAAAACCAAAGTCGGACAATTTATTAGAAAAACTAGTATAGATGAGTTACCTCAATTTTTTAATGTTTTAAAAGGAAACATGAGTGTTGTAGGTCCAAGACCTGAAAGACCTTATTTTGTTGAACAATTTAAGGAAACCGTTCCTAAATATATGGTTAAGCATCAAGTAAAGCCTGGTTTAACAGGTTGGGCTCAAATTCATGGGTGCCGTGGTGATACTTCTATTACAAAACGTATAGAATATGATATTGAGTACGTAGAAAACTGGCATATGGGTTTGGACTTAGCTATCATGATTAAAACTGCATTGAAGAAAAATCCAAATGCATATTAGCGTTTTTACACATTTTCATAAAGTCGCACTTTAGTAATTTTTATATTAAATTTTTTATTAAGAGTAATATAGATTACTTTTCAAATGCTCTCTCTAATACTTTATATACATTCTAATTATAAAATAATAATTAACTTTCTATGAGGGGTTTGGTATGCAAGAAAAAATTTTAGAATTATACGAAAAAATTAAAGATCAAATTTCACAAGAGCAATTCCAAGCTGAAATGGCTGAAGTTCGCGAAAGCTTTGGCTTAGACTTTATAGATGATGTAGATTGTGCACGTGAAGTCTTAAAAAATTATGGAATTGAAACTAATGAAGTAATTTCTCAAAAAGAAGAATCCGCTGAAGAAGTACCTTTCGAAATTTCACTCGATGAAGAAAATGAAAATCAGGAAAACGATTCATCTGATTTAGAAGATTCTGCAGAAGAAGTCTCAGAAGAATCTTCAGGTTTCGTCATGACTGATGAAATCAAGGAGATATATGTTCAAGTAAAAGATGAAATTTCAGAAGAAGACTTTTTGGCAAAAATGAAAGAGTATAAAGATAATGACCCTTTAACCGGATTTCAAATTGATGATACACTCTATGCTAAGCAGGTTGTCGGTGAATTTGTAACTGAAGAACCTGACTCTATTTCTGATAATCCGGTTTACTCTGATAAAACCATCAGTGACCTTGAAAAAGGTGCAAATGGTCAAGTCATTTCTGGTAGAGTAATATCTATTTCAAATCCAAGATCATTTAAAACACGTAAAGGTGGGGAAGGTAAAGTCTGCAATGTTGAATTGCAGGACAATACCGGAACAATGAGAACCGTATTTTGGACTCCTAATATTAAACTTCTTAAAAATGTTAATGAAGGAGATATTATTCAAATTAAAGAAGTAGACATTAAAGAAGGTTATTCCGGCCTTGAAGCTAATTTAAGACCAAGGTCAAGTGTTGTTCATTTAGATGAAGACCCTTCAAAATACCCTGCATATGAAGAAGACATTACAAATATCGCTGATATTAAACCGGATACCAAGGTTAATATTATTGCAAGAATTGTTAGGATACCAACAATCAGAAGCTATGAAAAGAATGGAAAAGAAGGAAAAGTGGCTTCTCTTGAATTACAAGACCTTTCAGGTAAAATATCTTACACCTTATGGAATAATAATGTAAATCTTATTGAAAGTTTACAACTTGAAGATGGAGATACAGTAAAAATACTTCAAGCTCAAGCTCGTGAAAGACCAGACAGGGATGGTAATATGGAAATTACCTTAACCCATTGGGATGGAAGAATAATTAAAGGGGATTTTGATGTTCCTGAAATTGAACAGGAATTTAGCCCAATTGCAGATTTAAGAGAGCAAAAAGATGTAGCGATCAAAGGTATTGTTTCAAGACTTCAAGATATTAAACTATTTACAAGAAAAACTGATGATACTGAAGGAAGATTGAGAAACTTTGATGTTAGAGATGTAACAGGTGAAATTAGAGTAACTGTTTGGGGTGATGATACAGCTTTACCTATAAGTAAAGGGGATATCATTAAAATCATTGGTGGAGATGTTAGATATGACCAATACACTCAAAGTCAATACTCAATGAACACCAATTTCAACACTCAAATTACCATTAATCCAAATAATTTGTCACCTGAAGAATATGAGGCATTCAATGAGTTAAGAGCTGACTTACACCCTATTCCAATTGGTGAAGTACAGTTTATGGATGATGAGGGTGTAGAAATCGACGTTGTCGGTAGAATTTTATCAATTGAAGATATTCATGAATTTGAAAGAGATGATGATGAAATCGGTAAGGTTCGTTCTGCAATGTTTGCTGATGAATCAGGTAAAGTAAGATTGTCCCTATGGAATGAAAAAGCGGAAGGTGCTTATGAAGTTGGTGAGGCATACAGAATTGAAAATGCTAGAACCAGAATGGGTTTGGAAAATGTTGACTTGAACATTGGTGGAGGCTCTAGAATTATCAGATTATCTGAAGAAGAAGCATCTTCAATGTTTATTCCTAAATTAGAAACATTAGAAAAAGCTCTTTATGATTACATTGACATAAGTGATGCTGATGAGGATGAAAAGGATAAAATTATCATAGGCAGAGTCATTGAAATATACGATATTCGCAGTTTTGAAAGTGAAAACGGCGAAGGTGTTGTTAAGAATATAGAGATTGCTGATGATTCAGGTTCTATCATTGTTGTACTTTGGAATGATGATACAAAAAGAGAATTTGAAATAGGTCAAGCGATTAAATTACAAAACCCTCGTTTTAGATATAATGATAGGACTAATCGTATAGATGCAAATGTTTCTGGATCTACTTCTATTTTAGAACCAAGTGATGCAGAATTAGAGAAATTACCATCTCATGATGAATTAATGGAAGCAATTTTTGTACACAAACCTATTGAAGCTTTAACAGAAGATGATACTAACGTCTGTGTCACAGGAAAAATTACTGAAGTAAGAACCGATAAAATATTGCTTCAAAAATGCCCTAACTGTAATGCCAATGTAGAAAGTACTGAAGTAGAAAATGTTTGTGATTATTGTAGTTTTGAATTTGAAGAGCCAAAATATGTACTTATGATTCCAACAAGAATTGAAGATGATACTGGTGAGGTACAAGTTACTTTCTTCGGCAATTTAGCTGAAGAATTAACCGGCTTGAAAACAGATGAGGTTGTTAGTGTTTTAGGAGATAATTTAGGTTTTGAAGATAGAATTGAAGAATTAAACGGTCAAACTATTGAAATTGTAGCTAATGTTCGTTTCGATGAATATGGAGAAGAATACAGGTTAAGTCCTAAGAAAATATTATCAAATATTATTAAATAGATTAAAGGAATGATTATTATGGTAGAATTAGCAGATTTACCTGGTGTTGGTGAAAAAACAGCAGAAAAATTAAAAGATGCAGGTTTTGCAGACATGATGAGATTAGCGACAGCTACTCCTAAAGAATTGTCAGTAAAAGCAGAAATCGGTGAAGGTGTTGCTGAAAAAGTTATTGAAGCAGCTCGTAGATCTGAAAACATTGATTTTGAAACTGCATTTGATGTACTTGAAAGAAGAAAAGATGTTGGTCACATTACTGTAGGTAGCCAAGAATTCAATGATTTAATTGGTGGTGGAATTGAAACTCAATCAATCACTGAAGTATTCGGCGAATTTGGATCTGGTAAAAGTCAAATTTCTCATGAATTAGCAGTTACTGTTCAGTTACCTAAAGAACTTGGTGGTCTTGATGGGGAATGTGTATTTATTGATACTGAAAACACTTTCCGTCCAGAAAGAATCGAACAAATTGCAAACGGCTTTGAATTGGATATTAATGATGTATTGCAAAGAATTCATGTTGCACGTGCATTCAACTCTTCTCACCAAATGTTAATGGTTGATAAGATAAATGAACTTATCCAAAGCGGTAAAAATATTAGATTAGTCATTGTTGATTCATTAATGGCTCACTTCAGAGCCGAATATGTTGGAAGGGAATCTCTTGCAGTCAGACAACAAAAATTAAATCAACATTTACATTCACTACAACAAATTGCAAATACTTACAATGTGGCAGTGTTTATTACTAATCAAGTTCAAGCTAAACCGGATTCATTCTTCGGAAGTCCAACAAAAGCTATTGGAGGACACGTCTTAGGGCATGCTTCCACTTATAGAATTTGGCTTAAAAAAGGATTGGCCGGAAAAAGGATTGCACGTTTAGTGGATTCTCCTCATTTGCCTGAAGGTGAATGTGTATTTAAAATTACTAGCGAAGGTATCGTTAGTTAATTTTAATTTTCTTTTTTTTAATTAATTTTATATAATTTTATTTTAAACTAATAATATGAATGCAATTGCAGTTACTATTTTATCAATTATTTTAATGATTGGTTTGGGCTATTTCCTTAAAAGAATTGATTTTTTAAGTGAGGATGCCATTGATCCATTAAATAAATTAGTAATGTATGCTTTATTGCCCTGCATGATATTTTCTGCAATTTCAACTGCTGATTTAGCCTTACTTCCAAAATTAGGTGTTTTACCATTAGTTATTATATCTTCCTCTGCAATCACAGGAATTATCTCTTATTTCATTTTAAAGAAGTTAGGCCTTGATGATGTTACATTGTGGAGTGTGTTAGTAACAATAATGATTGCCAATACAGGATTTATGGGTTATCCTGTGACTTTAGGTATTTATGGTCAGGAAGGATTCTTAAGAGCAATCTTCAGTGATATTGCAACATTATGTATTTTTTTAATGCTCTCTTATGTTCTGGTTTTGAAATTTGGTGGGGATGCAAAAACCGCTTTAAAAAAAATCGTATTTTTCCCGTCTTTGTGGGCAATAATTTTAGGTTTGGGCATAAATTTTTTCAGTATTCCAATCGGGCCTGTTTTGGAAAACACTATTGAATATTTGGGCCAAGGAACTATTCCATTAATCATGATTGTATTGGGATTGTCCATTAATTTTGATGGAATTTCACGAAGCAGATCAATGATTGCATTCACATCAATTATGAAATTGGCATTTTTCCCAGCCGTTGCATTTTTAATTGCATCTTCTATTGGTTTGGTTGATCTCCAATACAAGGTTTCCATTGTCGAAGCTGCAATGCCTTCTGGGATGATGTCATTGTTGCTTGCAATAACATATAATTTGAATCATGAATTGACATCTGATTGCATACTCATCAATACTGTAACCTCTTTGATTACACTACCCCTAATTATCATGTTATTATAGTAAAAAAATAAAAAATTTTACATGACCTAAATTTTTTATTTCTAAAAATAATAAATATTCGCCTTTTTTTATGTCTGATATTACAAATCAACTATTTATTAATATTTTATATTGGTTTTTAGCCGATTTTATTTCATCATATATAAGTGTTACTCTAAGTTTTTTATAGAAAGCTTTATAAGTCTGTTTCTACTACATAAGTATATCTAATACTATGTAAAAATTTTTATATCTGTTTTTCAAAAATTGCAATTTTTCATATATATTAGATATTTTTCACGACTTGTACAAGGTGAATTATATGGCAGAAGAAATAAATAACGAAGAAATAAGAATAGGTGTTTATGTCTGTCACTGTGGTGTAAACATTGGTGGTGTAGTAGACTGTCCTGACGTTGCAGAATACGCAAAATCATTACCTAATGTTGTATACGCAACAGACTATAAATACATGTGTTCCGACCCGGGTCAAGCTATGATCCAAGAGGACATTAAAGAAAAGAACTTAAACAGAATTGTTGTAGCAGCATGTTCCCCTCGTCTTCACGAACCTACTTTCCGTAGATGTGTAGAAGAAGCTGGATTAAACAAATTCTTATTTGAATTTGCTAACTTAAGGGAACAAGACTCCTGGGTGCACATGGAGTTACCTGAAGAAGCAACCGCAAAAGCTAAAGATTTAACACGTATGGCTGTTGCAAAAGCAAGATTACTTGAACCATTAGAAGCTACCAAAGTAGCAGTAGATAACAAAGCATTAGTTATCGGTGGTGGAGTAGCTGGTATTCAAACTTCCTTAGACTTAGCTGATATGGGATTCAAAACCTACGTTGTAGAAAGAAACCCAACTATCGGTGGAAGAATGGGACAATTGGATAAAACTTTCCCTACTCTCGACTGTTCAATGTGTATCTTAGCACCTAAAATGGTAGACTGTGCAAAACACGAAAACATCGAATTGATTTCCTACGCAGAAGTTAAAGAAGTTGACGGATTCATCGGAAACTTCACTGTAAAAGTTGAGAAAAAACCTAGATATGTTGACGAATCTTTATGTACTGGATGTGGATCTTGTCAAGAAGCTTGTCCTATCGAAATACCTAACTACTACGACGAAGGTGTAGGTATGGTAAAAGCAGCATTCATCCCATTCCCTCAAGCTGTACCATTATGTGCAACTATCGATAAAGACTACTGTATCGAATGTAACTTATGTGTACAAGCATGTGGACCAAATGCTATCGACCACAACCAAGAACCTGAAGAAATCGAATTAGAAGTAGGTACTATTGTAGCTGCAATCGGTTACGACCCATTCGACCCATCCGGAATTTACCAATACGGATACGGACGTTTCTCCAACGTAATTACAGCTATGGAAATTGAAAGGATGATTAACGCATCAGGTCCTACTGGTGGACACGTAATCAAACCTTCCGATGGTATCGAACCTAAACGTGTAGCATTCATCCACTGTGTCGGTTCAAGGGATGAACAAATCGGTAAACCATACTGTTCCAGAGTATGTTGTATGTACTCAATGAAAAACGCTCAATTATGTATTGACCACGAACCTGATACCGAAGTAACCTGTTACTACATGGATATCCGTTCATTCGGTAAAGGATACGAAGAGTTCTACAAAACATCTCAAGAAAAATACGGTATTGAATTTATCAGAGGTAAACCTGCACAAATCTTCGAAAACGACGATTTAACTTTAACTATCAGAGCAGAAGATACTTTACTCGGTAAAGTAACCGAATACACTTACGACTTAGTTGTATTAAGTGTTGGTCTCGAACACTCTGCAGGATCTGACGAACTCAGACAAACCTTAGGTCTTTCCAGATCTGCAGACGGATTCTACATGGAAGCTCACCC
>NZ_JBGUWC010000086.1:0-23028 GCF_045220775.1 Methanobrevibacter sp. | reverse complement strand
AAATATGTAAAAGAAAAAAAGTAAGAGAAAATTAATTCTCTTTAAATTTATTTTTTAGTTATTTTTATAGTTGATTTCGCAGCTTTTGCAACACAATACTTATTGGCTGATGTTACAACAACTTTGTGTTTTCCAACTTTTAAGGATTTCACATTAAGTTGTGCAATTCCTTTTTTATTAGTTTTCACTTTATAGGTTTTGAATTTTTTACCTGTGTAAACTTTGATTTTTACTTTAACTCCTGCAATCACTTTTTTAGTCTTTTTGTTTTTTACAGTAACTTTAAAGTATTTTTTTTCTCCTTTTTTAGCAGTTAACTTTTTAGGAATTAATTTAGTTGGAGCTTTTTTAATAGTAATTTTTGATGTAACTTTTTTCGCAGCGAAATTTTTGGAATCTGCTCCTCTAATTTCAACTTTGTATTTTCCAGGTTTCAAATCAACCAATAACTTTATTTTACCATCAAGTCCGGTTTGAACAGTTTTATAGTTGTAGTATTTAGTAGCTGTGACATAGACTCTAACATTAAGTTTAGCATAGTAGATAGGTTTTTTATTCTTAGTGTTGGTCAATTTGATAGTAAAGTATTTGCCTTGTTTGTAGTAGGCGGTTACTTTTGGAGCACTAATTTTTGCAGATGCTTTTTGGACTTTAATGTTTTTAGTAATTGGAGTAGTGGTAAATCTACCTTCTCCACCATCTTGAATGAACATAGAATGTTTTCCAACATTTAATGGAACTTTAACTGTAACGATACCATTTGCATCTGATTGATATCCATAAACTTGATTTTTGTCATTATCGAATTGAATTATAACAATAGCTCCAGCAACAGGTTTATTGTTTAATTTGCTAATTACTTTAATAGTGGCAGTATTTCCAGTATTATAGTACATTGTGCCTGCTGTTACTTCGTATCTGATAGGTATTGCATTAATGGTTATTTTGTCATTGACTTCGGATTTGCCATAATTGTCAGTACCATTCAATAAAGCATAGACATTATATTTTCCAGCTATTAAGCTACTTACTGGAAGTTCCACAGTACCATTTGAATTAGTGTATATGGTAGTAATTTTATTATTATTGGTTGAGTATGTAATTTCCGAACCGGTACTGCTTGTTACTTTAAAGTAAATTGGAACTCCTTTTAGGACTTTACCGCTATTTGCATTTAAAGCAGTAATTGTAATCTTTTCACTAGTTCCATAATATTCATTTAATTTGGCAACTGTTAATTTAGTATTAATTTTGTTTATTGTAATGGTTGTGTCAAGTTTACCTGAAAGATCATCGCCAGCGCTAATGCTTAAATTATAAATTCCCGCAGGGGAATAAATGTCACTATCACTTATTATCCATCCAGGATAGAAATTAATATTTTCTATTGTTATGATTCCGTTTTCGTCAGTAACAACGTATTTTGTTGTTGATAAGCTGATTGTTCCACCGGATTGTTTAATATCCCAACAAATAGAAGTTCCATTTAAGTTTCCTGTAATTGAAATTTTTTTATTAGCAAAAACAGCTGACTCATTATAATAATCTATAACTTTGAATTCAAATTTGCCTTCTTGATAATCTACTGCACTTGTTATTGCAGTTATATTAACGCATCTGATTTTTTTCAAGGTAACATTTTTAGTTGCTAAACATTCAGTATCATTATATGTAATTGCCATTGTATAAGAAGCGATATTTTCAACTAATTTGCAGTTAGCCATTAATTTTCCATTAGAGTATGTTAACTCGGTGACATTGATTTTTTTAGTGTCATTTCCATCCTTGTAACTTACTTCAACATTAAAATTGCCATCAGGCACTTCTTTAACATCAACACCATTTGTAATATTGAGAGGCAATTCAATTTTATTTGTCTGATTAACATTAATAGATGATGCAGATTCAATAGTATAATTTCCAAATATGGATAGGATTATGTTTTTTGTTGAATTTTTGTAAAACGCATTACCTAAATATGTTATAGTTAAAGTGTGATTACCTTTAGTCAATGTACTAGTAATAGTTGCTTCACTGTTATTATATTTGAAATTAAGAGTTTTGTTATTCTCTTTAATTGTAAAATTATCTTTAGTAACATTATTGAGCGTACTTTCATTATCTTTTACATCTAAGGGGATTGTTTTATTATTAGCGTTTTCATTAATCTTAACATTATCTGATACGATTGTAGTTTCTATCTTTGTGTCCTCAGTACTATTTGCAAGGACAGCATCAGATCCGTCATCGGCTAATGCAGCATCTGAAACATTATCATTAGCGCAGACAGACCCCATACTTATCAATAGGAATATTGCAAACACTATCAATAAGATATAAGAGTTTTTAAGTTTCATAACCTATTATCCTCCTTTTAAAGAAAATCATATTTTTAAAAAAGAGTTTATGATTTCTAGTAATATATAATAATATAATTTATAACATTTATAGTTTTGTTGTACTGTTATATAATCATTTTTATTTTATGCTTTGTAAATCTGATTTTAATAAAAAAAAGAATTTGAAGAATAATATTATTCTTCTAGATAGGAATCTAAATCAACATCTAATTCGTCGCAGATTCCTTTTAATTGTTCGTATAATTTTTTGTCAATGGTTATGCCATTAGCTTCAGCTTCAGCAATTCTTTTGACTTCCAAATCCCCTGGAATAGCTACATTTTCACCAGTTGCCCTAACTTGGGATATGAAGTCTTCGGTATTGCTTACAAAATCGCCAAAGTCTCCAAATTTGGATGGGTCAATTACAACATATAAATCCCCTTTGGTACAATCCTTATCAGGTGATGCAGTACCGGTTACGCCATGACCATATCCTGCCTGCACTAATGGGCCTGTTAAAATTTCAATTAATAATGCTAATGCATATCCTTTGAATCCACCAAATGGCAAAATGGATCCTTGAAGTGCTTCATCAGGGTCAGTTGTTGGGTTTCCATCTTTATCTAATGCCCAGCCTTCCGGCAAATCTAGGCCTTTCCTTTTAGATTCGATGATTTTACCACGTGCGGTAACTGAAGTTGCCATGTCTACAGTAATGTATGATTCGGAAGGAATTCCTAATGCAAGGGGATTTGTTCCGATTAACGGTTCTTTTCCACCTAAAGGTGCTATTGCAGGGTCGGTATTTGCAAGCACCAAACCGATACAGTTTTCCCTTAATGCCAAATCAGAATAAAACCCGGTAACTCCGAAATGATTGGTATTGTGAACGCCTACACATGCAATACCTACGTCTTTTGCTTTTTTGATTGCGATTTGCATAGCTTTATATGATACGGCTTGTCCAAATCCGCTGTTACCATTGATTAATGCAATTGCTGGAGTTTCTTTTTCAATGGTAATGTTATCTTCTAAATTGATTGTTCCTGCTTTAACACTAATTAGGTATTGTGGGAATCGTCCGAGTCCATGTGATGTGAATCCTTTTAAGTCTGCATCAATGGTAGCTTCCGCAACTAATTCTTGATCTTCTTCGCTAGCTCCTAATTTTTTCAATATTTCTTTAACAAGAGCTATTTCATTATCTTTCATTATCTTCATTATATCACTCCCTATTAGTTAATTAAATCAGTATTCAATTTCAGATCCTTCAAATGTTTTAACTGTAATTTTCTCCTCATCGATTACAGTACCAATTATTTGGCAATTGCAATATTCATTCAAAGTTTCCATTATTTGATCTGCTTCTTTTTCATCACAGATAACAACAAAACCGACACCCATATTGAAAACTCTGTACATCTCTTTAATGTCGACGTTTTGTTCATAAATAAGTTTAAATATTTCTGGAACTTCCGGAAGGTCAGTGATATTGTAACCTACGCCTTTTTTCAAACGTCTAAGGTTGGTAAATCCGCCTCCGGTAATGTGTGCGAGTCCATTAATATTATATTCTTTTTCAAACAGTGCAACAATAGGTTTAACGTAAAGTTCAGTTGGTCTAATCAATTCTTCTCCGATGGTGGTTTCGCCGTTAGGCATTTTATCATCAACAGTATAGCCGGCATCATCAAACAATGCTTTTCTGGCCAAACTGTATCCGTTAGAGTGGATACCGTTACTTTCAATACCGATTAAAACGTTTCCTGGTTGAATATTTTCACCTGTAATGATTTTGTCAATATCCACAAATCCGATACCTGTTCCTGCAAGGTCAAAATCTTTGATGATTCCTGGAAGTGATGCGGTTTCTCCCCCAATAATTGCAATTTTTGATTCCACAGCACCTTTAACAAGACCATCAGCGATTTCGGCTGCTCTTTCCGGGTCAGGTTTTTCAACAGCAAGATAATCTACTAATGCTATTGGTTCGGCTCCAACACATAAAATGTCGTTAACGACCATAGCAATGCAGTCAATACCTACAGTATCATATTTGTTCATCATTTCAGCAATTAAAATTTTACTTCCTACGCCGTCAGTACTCATTGCGATAGCTTTATCACCTAATTTTACTAAAGCCGCATAATGACCACTGTCAGTAATAATATCCCTACATTCTAATGTTGATTTAAGTTTATCTGCTAATTTTGAAACAGTAACAGCTTCTAAATCAATGTCAACACCAGATTCTGAATAAGTAACCATTTTTACACCTATTGTTTTAATTTTCCTATTATTACTTTGTTTAAATTAGTATTTAATAATTAATGTATTCTCACACAATCTAAATTGATTGGGGTTTTAGTCTCAATTTTATAACTTCTATGAATTGAAGATGCAAGGTCCACAGTCTTATATGGGTCTCCATGACATGTAATGACTTTTTCAGGCCTTGGATTAAGTCTTTTTACATATTCCATCAATTGTCTTCTGTTGGAATGCCCACTGAATCCGTTAATGGTTTTAACATCCATTTTAACATGGAATTCCCTAGTTCTTCCATCATCATCTTCAAGCGGAATTTCCTTCCAACCTTTTTGTACTCTTCTACCCATGGAACCTTCAGACTGATATCCTACAAAGATTAATGTGTTTTTCTCATCTTCACATAACCATTTGAAGTATTCAACTGAGTTTCCACCAGTTAACATACCTGATGTGGATAAGATAATTGCAGGTTGTCTTGATTCAACAATTTCTTTTCTTTGATCGTAATTTTGAACTTTTTCAAACATTTCAGAAACAAATGGGTTCCTGCCCATGTGGAATATTTGATCCCTCAAATCTTTACTTAGGTATTCAGGTCTTGCAGTATGGATTGCAGTCGCTTCCCAAATCATTCCGTCGATGAAAATTGGCACTTCTTCAATTAATCCGTGTCTCATGTATTCCTCTAAAACGACCATGAGCTCTTGTGCCCTTCCCACAGCAAATACTGGAACCAACACTTTTCCTCCACGTTTAAGTGTTTTGTAGATGGTTTTCATCATTTCTTTTTCAGCATTGTTTCTTGAAGGCTGAACGTCTTCCCTACCACCATAAGTACTTTCCATAATTACTGTTTCAGCACGTGGGAAACGGATTGTTGCAGGTTCTAATAATCTGGATGGTTCATATTTGAAATCTCCAGTATACACCAAGTTGTGAGCTCCGTCTCCAATGTGCATATGGGAGATTGCTGAACCTAAGATGTGTCCTGCATTATGTAAAGTCAATCTTATATCCGGTGATATGTCAGTCACTTCACCATAGTCTAAAGTTATTGTATGCTTGATAGCTTCTTTCACATGTTTTGAAGTAAAAGGTAAGGGGTTGCCTTCTCTGTGAGCAATATCCAAGTGATCAAACTGTAAAAGGGTTGTCAAGTCTCTGGTTGGAGTTGTACAATAAATTGGACCATCATATCCGTAGTGGTAAAGATATGGTACAAATCCGCAATGATCCAAGTGAGCGTGAGATATGATTACTGCATCTAATTCTTCAATTGAAAATTCAGGTGCATTCAAATAAGGGAATGCAGTTTTATTATCTGATGCAGCGACATTAACACCACAATCCAATAATACGCGACTGTTTGGTGTTTGTAAAAGCATAGATGAACGTCCAACTTCTTTAAATCCACCCATTGAGGTAACTCTTGCCCAATCATTAGGATATTTGCTTCCTTGGTGAATTTGTTTTCCAAGACGTTGCAACATTTTCTTTCTGTCTTTACTGTTATTCTTTTGAATTGTCCTAATCTTTCCAATAATGTCAGAACTTATTGGTGGAGTTCTTAATATTTTAGGTGCCCATCCGGTATTTTTAACAATATTCCTTGAGGTAACACCGTATTTTCCAATAACAAGTCCTGGTTTTTTAGCTGTAATAACTACCTCGCAGGTAACTGTATCAAAATAAATGTCTGTAATTTCCGCACCTTCCGGAACAATTTCATGAATTTTATTAATTGTCTGTTCCGGTTCAAGCAAGGCGCTTTTATCAGATCTGATAATTATTCTTTTTCTTAGTTCTTTTGCAAGTGATCTTATTAAATCACCGTTTTCTGTTATAATTTCTGGATTTTTGGTATAAACTACTACTTCAGGACCTTCAAATTCAACTTTCGAAACCTGAATTTCATTAGGTAGTTTTTGCAAAATCTCTTTTTTAATACTCTCTAAAATATCTGAAGTCATATAATCCCTTCAAAAAAAGTTTGTGTAATTATAATAGTTTATGAATAGCTTTTAGCTATAATTAGTAAAATTTCATAAACTATCTACACATTTTATATTAAAAAATAGTTAGTTATGAAAAATTAGTTTTGCTTATAATTTATCCAAAATCTCTTTTATTTTTTCATTATCTAACATTTCAAAGCCGTCTTTATCCACTTTAGCAACCAGGTATCCATTTCCTGAATATGTGTCACGTTCAGCGGCAGCTCTGATAGCTCTTATAGCTATTTCAATTCCCTCGTCAATTGTCAAATCATCTCTAAATCTGTCTTCAAGAACTCCGTAAGCTACGATAGAACCTGATCCAGTTGAGATATAAGTGTCTTCAATCATACCACCTGCTGCGTCCAATGAGTAAAGAGATGGTTTATCTCCATCCATTCCACCAAGTAATGTTTGTATGTATAGTGGTCCTGAACGTAAGATATTTGCAGTTAAGGATGCAGCAGCTTTTACGCTGATTGTATCATTGTTTCTCATTTGATATAATGATACTTCTGCTTCAATAACTTTCATTAAGCTTTGAGCATCTCCAACAGAACCAGCAATGGTTGTTACGATGTGATCATCAATTTTAAATATTTTTTCTGCAACTTTGTGAGCTACAAGGTTTCCCATACTAGCTCTTCTTTCGCTTGCAAATACAACTCCGTCTTTACAAGTAATTCCAACGGTGGTTGTACCTTCTAGTATTTTTTCATCCATTTAAATACACCTCATATAAGTATTTAAAATATCTAATTTCAACTACTCATAGGTTAATATAACAAATCAATTAATGTTTACTATTAATTTTATTTAAAATCAGAATCAATAATTAGTATAAACTAACAATATTAATATTAGCTATTTGCATATATAAACTTTTCTTATCAAAGGTGTGTAAATGAAATTTAAAAAAATTGGCGATATTCTACTTTTAGATAATAGTTATTCAAAAGAGGATTTTGAGAGCTTATCTAAAAAGCATAATGTGAAAACCATAATGAAAATAGACCATATTCAGGGAACTAAACGGGAGCCGGTTTACAAAATTCTCTATGGCAGCGAAACCGAGACAGTCCACAAAGAAAATGGATGCCTGTTTAAATTAGATCTGGCAAAGGTGATGTGGTCAAAGGGCAATAACAACGAAAGGCTGAGGATTGCCAAATTGGTTGAGGATGATGAAACCGTTATTGACATGTTTGCGGGCATTGGCTATTTCTCCATTCCGATAGGTGTTCACTCAAATGCAAAGGAGGTAATATCCATTGAAATAAATCCAAATTCCTACCAATTTCTATGCGATAACATTGAACTGAATAAATTGAATAATGTAGTCCCAGTTTTAGGCGATTGCATGGTTGAAACTCCTAAATTCAAGGCGGATCGTATCATAATGGGATATGTCAAAACAACTCACCATTACCTGAAAGTGGCTATTGATAGTCTGAATGAAGGCGGAATCCTGCATTACCATGAAACGGTTCCGGAAAAACTGATGGATACACGACCTATCGAAAGAATCATTTCTCAAGCTGGCGGGCGTGAAGTCGAGCTGTTAAAAATAAATAAAATTAAAAAATATGCTCCGGGTGTGGAGCATGTCGTTGTTGATGCTAAGATAGATTAGCTATTTTATCCAAAAGAGTTTCGTTTAACCATTCGTTGTTAATGTATTTTTCATAAACACATAATCTTTCGATTAATTCAAATCCTGCATCTTTGGTTAATTTTTCAAGCTCGTCAATGCCTGGCCATGGGGAAGTGATATTTACATAGTCAGGGCTCACTGGTGAAACACCGCCCCAATCATCTGCACCGCATAATAGGAATATTTGAGCAGTATCATTGTTTAGATTAGGAGGAACCTGAATGCTAACGTCAGTATCTCCGAATAGCAATGTTCCGGCGATAACTGTTCTAATCATATCCAAAAAGCTAGGTTCAGGCCAATTTTCCATTTCGATTCCAGGGATTGGTGTGAAATTTTGTATGATTACTTCTTGAATATGTCCATAGGCATCATAAAGTTCTCTGATTGCTAGCAGAGATTCTGCTACTTCTTCTTTTGTTTCCCCGATACCAATCAAAATGCCTGTGGTGTATGGAATCTTAAGTTTTCCCGCATTTGAAATTGTTTCCAATCTTAACTTAGGATCTTTACCGGGGCTTTTTTTGTGTGCAGGCAATTCCATTAGTCTGGAAGATGAGTTTTCAAGCATAAGTCCTAATGATGCGTTAACCTCTTTAAGCCTTTTTAAATCATCAAAACTGAAGTTTCCACCGTTAGTGTGAGGCAATAAGGTTGTTTCATCTAGAGTCATCTGACAGATATCAACAATGTAATCAATCATTCTTTCATAGCCATATTCAGCTAATTTTAAACGAACGATTTCTTCTTCATCTGCATCCTCACCAAAAGTAAAAAGCGCTTCTTTACAGCCATATTGTTCAGCTTCTTTTAAGCTTTCCAATATTTCATCCTTTGTTTTAAGGATAATGGCTTCCGGATCATCAGGATTTTTCTTAAAATTGCAGTATCCACAGTCATTCCTGCAAATTTCAGTCAATGGTATGAATACATTTTTAGAATAAGTAATAAGATTATTCTCCCTATATTGCACAGTTTGTGACATATATTCTATTATTTCACTATCTGTTGCATTTAATATGCGGAGAATATCTTCTTTTGTTAAATTTGATGGCATTTTTAACCTTCATGTTCGGAAACTGTAACTTCTACATAAAGTGGAGGAATCTCATTTTTGTCTTCCCATATGGCAACGACCACATCAAAACCTGGAAGTTCAAATATTTTATATGCAACAACAAGACCCATTGATTCAAGTTCCTCTTTCATTCTGATAAAACCATGCTCATCAACGGAACTTGTGCTTAATTCACTTTCTTTAATGTGTTTATCACCTGATTTTAGGATTTCGGCCACTTTATCTGAAGTCGCCTCTAGTTCAGTTCCACCAAGAATTTCACCAAGTTCGGTAAGTTTAGGTTCAAACTCATCAAGTGGAATAGCAGTTCTTGATCTTCCTCTGACAATTAAGATTCTTTCATTGTTGATTGCAGGTCTGGATCCCTTGAAGGAATCAAAAAATCCCATTACTTGACCGGCAATTTCATAGGTTTTTTTCATTTAATCAAATCCTATTCAATGTTTAATTCTTCTTTTAGTTCGCCTAATGTAGTTACTTTTTCAGCGTAGGCATTGTGTCTGTGAATACTTTCCTGATTTTCTTGACGTGCTGTGATTAGAGTATCATTAGGCAAATCTGAATATTTTGTTGCGATTTTTTCCATCATGTTTCTAACACAGTCTTCAACGAAAACAGGTTTTCTGTGAGCATTCATAACAGTTGCGTTTTCATCAGGCCTTTTAAGTAATTCGCAAACAGGAGAACTCATTGAACTTTCAATGATGTCAATCAAATCTTCTGCTTTTATTATTTTTTCTTCAGGTGCTTCAATCAATAATGTTCCAACTCCCCTTTGGTTGTGAGAAGCAAAAGTAACTGTATCTAACACTTTTTGTGTAGTTTCTTCATCCAAAAATTCTAATAGCTTGTTTTTATCAGATTCTTTTACGGACTCCTGTGCACAAGGGCAAACGGTCATGCCAATAACTTCAGCGCCAATGCTTTTTCGGATTGTAACATTTCCGTCATCATCTCTTATTCCAACAGCTTTAGCTAATAGCTTGGCCATTTCCTGAGTTTTGTTTTTAGTTACAGGTGACTCTTTCATGAACATGAAATCGGTTGTCATGGATATTTCTACACGTTTCGCATATTCATGTTTGGTCATCATTTTGTCAACAATTTTTGCACATAATGATTCAATGTCTACAGATGAATCTTCAGCAACAGTTTCGAGAACTTCACTAATCGCTTCCGGGTTCCTAGACATGTGTACCCCTTTTTGATCATTTGGTAAGTCCACAAATGCGTCAAATGTAGGTAACAATATTATTGGTCTTTTGTTTGTTCTTTTTAGTTGTAACAACTTTTTAACTCCAGTCACGCCCACTCTGGTTAATTTTATAGGTATGCTTGGAGCATCGTCTTGAGTATCGGGTAAGCAAATTGCCAATTTCATAACCTCTATTTAATTAAATATTATTATTTTTTGTTTCTTTTTATTTATATATTTAAATATAATTTTGTCCATTTCGTAATATTATTATTACTTATGGCAAATTATCCTTACAAAATAAGTTCTTCTATTAAAATAAATATTAAAAGTATAAAAAAGTAGTTTATTGTAAACTACTTGAAAATAAAATTATAAAATGTTTGAAGATCCCATGTCTTCTTTAATAACGTCTAAAACTGTTTGAGTATAGGTTCTTTCTATAATTGGGTCTTTCAATAGCTCTTTAATAAATGCGTTTAATTCGTTGGTGTTTCTGAATTTTGCGATTAAGAATGCATCATATTCTCCAGTAACGTCATAGATTCCAACGACATTCTTGTTAAAGAATGTTTTTTCTTCCCAATTTTTGAGTTTTCCACCTTTAACTCTTACACCAATGATTGTAGTTAAGACAAATCCTAATTTTTCATGGTCAATAATTGGTGAGAATTTTTTAATGACTCCTGATTTTACCATTTTATCAATACGATTGTGAACAGTACCTACAGACACATCTAAACTACGGGATATTTGTCTATATGATGTTCTTACATCTTCATTGATTATTTTGAGAATGTTGATATCAGTATCATCTAATTTTATAACATTGTCTTTTGTTTTCACCATAATTCTCCCTCGTTAATTAGGTTAAAATTGATTAACCTTGTATATATTATAATAATTGTTTCATAATATTTAAAAGTTTATGTATTTTTTTTATTTTTTTTTATTTTTTTTTAGAAAAATTAACAATCGTAATCTTCTTTTTCATTAATCTTTTAATAAAGTTTACCAATAATCGAGTATAATTTTTTTCTTTAATTACTATTTTTAGAAATTTAATAATTTATTGGTATTTTTTTTAATGAGTTAATCATTCTGTTAATCTTAAAACAATGTTTTGAATATCTCTAATATTTGCATCGGTTTTTATTCCTAAAGGGTTATAATGTGTTTTTATTGCAATAAATCCTTCTTCTTTTATTTTATTTACAATCAAGTCAAATTTAGGGGCGCTAACCTTTAAAGATTTGCACACTGTGTGAATATCGAAAAATGTTGCAGGGGCATCGGATTCAATTAGGCATTTGTTCAATAACTTCAATGCTTCCTTTTCGCTATTGATTTTTTTATTTTCAGCTTCATCAATCATTTTTTGAATAAATTCTTTATTTTGGATATCTCCCAACCATAAAGGGCCTGCATGGATTAGTTTTTCACCACAAACAGGGCACACCTCTTCCATTTTGCTTGCCAGGCCTTTTGATGTTTGTCTGTGCAGGCAATTTTTGCAATGGCTGATATAACCGATATTTTTTAAGGATTCATCAGTTCTTTTTGAACCTTTTTTAATTTCCAGGTATAATCTCATATAATGTTCAGTACTGTGTGATAGCTTAACTTCAATGCATTTTGCATATTTTGCAAGGTTGAGTGCAACAAACCCGGCCAAGATTCTGATGCCGGTTTCATGGCAATATTCGCTTTTATAAGGTTTTGCATTATATTTGCGGATGCAAGGTTCCTTATAAGTCCCGCATAATGCGGAGGTGTCGGTTGCTGTAACACATAGGAGTGAGTCTCTTCGCGCACAATATCCTGCAGAGTCGATAAACGGTGAAGGGGTTCCAAACGGATCGATGTCAATTACGTCAAACTCTCCACGTTTCATCCTTAAGAACATGCTTGCATCGTGTTGGTAAACTTCAATATCATCTAAATTGTTCAATTCAATATTATGTCTTTCATAGTGATTTGCCAATTCGCTTATGTCATTGATAGAAACATTTCCAACACCTTCTATTTCATTTTTATAGCGGATTCCACGAATTCCGCTGCCGCCAAACAAGTCGCAAATGTTAATTTCCCTATCCTGCTCTTTTTGAAATACTTGGATTGCAAGTATTGATAAATCCCTATTCAGTTCCATATGGGGATTGTAGAATACGGGAGCATCAGATGAAATTTTATCAAATTCCGGAAATTCGATTTTTGTAAGTCCCTCTTCAATACTTTTAATTTTATACTCATCCATTAATTCTCACTCTTAATTGTTTTTATTTTATTAAGTAATGTTTTAAATATTATTAGATTTAAACATTAGTATAAGAAATTTAATTAATTTTTATAAAAGTGATGATTATGTCAAATATTAAAGTTCCCATTGCAAAACCAATAATTGGAGAAGAAGAAATTGAAAATGTAGTTGAAGTCCTTAAATCAGGAATGATTGCTCAAGGCCCAAAAGTAGCAGAATTCGAGGAAAAATATGCTGAATGGGTTGGAGCAAAATATGGTATTGCCGTAAACTCTGGAACAGCTGCATTACATGTTGCATTGCTTTCTTGCGGTATTGGTGAAGGCGATGAAGTTATTACAACTCCATTCACTTTCATTGCAAGCGGAAATTCAATTTTATACACTGGTGCCAAACCAGTATTCGCAGACATTGATTTGAAAACATACACATTAAATCCGGATTCCATTGAAGAATTAATCACTGAAAATACTAAAGCCATTTTGCCTGTTCAGTTATATGGGCAGTCCGCTAATATGGACAAAATTAACGAAATTGCTGAGAAACATGGTTTGATAATTATTGAAGATGCAGCGCAAGCACATGGTGCGACTTGCAATGGGCAAAAGGTAGGTAGCTTAGGGGACATGTCCTGTTTCAGCTTTTATCCTACTAAAAACATGACCACCTCCGAGGGAGGAATAATCACCACAGATGATGAAGATTTAGCCGAAAACGCAAAAATGTTTAGGGCACATGGGGCAAGCGTAAGATATCATCACAATGAAATAGGATATAATTTCAGAATGACTGACATTTCAGCTGCAATCGGTCTTGCACAATTAAATAAAATCGATGAGTTCAATGATAAAAGAATAGAAAATGCGGCTTATTTAAATGAAGGTTTAAAAGATGTTGAAGGAGTTATCACACCTTACTGTGCTTATGGTTCAAAACATGTATATCACCAATACACAATAAGAGTTGAAAAAGGAAATAGGGATGATTGGGTAGATATCATCAATGGATGTGGTGTAGGAACAGGTATCCATTATCCAATTCCATTATACAATCAGCCGATTTATAAATCATTAGGAATCGAAGGCAATTGTCCGAATGCAGAACTTGCAGCAGACAACGTAATTTCTCTTCCGGTTCATCCATCATTAACAAAAGAAGATTTGGACATGGTAATTTGTGCCGTTAAAAAAGCTTCTAAAGAGTTAGATTAGATTCTAACTTTTCTTTTTTTTCATTTTAACATTTCATTGACAGTGTCAACTTTAGCATCCAAAGTCCTGTTTTCCAGATCTCTTCTATCATCTATTTTTATAACTGTGTATACTCTAGCAATTCCAAGTTCAAAAACCGCTTCCTGGGCACTGGCTATTGCGGAGTAGAGGTCATTCAGATTATCAGCTTCAATCTGTGTTCCCATTCCAGTCAACTGGTAATTTAGGCCAGAGTCTTTGATTGATTGAACAGCCGCAGTTACATAATCTTTACATTCAGTAGTTTCGGTTCCGACAGGTAATATTGCAAAATCACATGTTATCATTTTTTCACCTAGTAAAATTATTTATTTAACTTTCTATAAATCAATTTGTAATGGTTAAATTAGACAAAGATGAATTTAATGAGCACATTTTTACAAGAATTAACAATTTAATTTCTGATTATGAATTAATCAAAGAAGGCGAATTAATAGCTGTTGCACTATCCGGCGGTAAAGATAGTATTTTAACTTTGCACGCATTAAAAAACTACCAGCAGTTCCTGGACTTTGAACTGGTTGCTATTAGTGTTGATGAAGGCATTGAAGGCTACAGACAGCACGGTATTGATTCGGCCGTTAAAAATGCTAAGGATTTAAATGTCAGACTTGTTCAAAAATCATTTAAAGAGGAAGAAGGTTTCGCTTTAGATGACATTTATTCTGATTTTAAAAGTGCATGCATTCCATGTGGTGTTTTTAGAAGAAATATTTTAAACAAAACTGCTTATGAACTGGGTGCAGATAAAATAGCTACTGGACATAACATGGATGATGAGATTCAATCGTTCTTAATGAGCTTTGCCCGTGGAGACACCATCAAATTCTCAAAATTCGGACCTGAGCTTGATGTAATCCATCCGAAATTGGTTCCAAGAATCAAACCATTATGGAACACTCCCGAAAAGGAAGTTGGGATGTGGGCTGTGTTGAATAATATTGATATTCATTTGGATGAGTGTCCTTATTCTCACTTGTCACTTAGAGCTAAAATTAAAGAGTTTTTAAATGTAAGTGAGGATGAATATCCAGGTGTAAAAAATAATGTGATGGAGTCTTTTAAAAAGATTTTAAGATTTGAAAATGATATATCCACAAGCCTGAACGAGTGTGAAGTCTGCGGTGAGCCAACTTCATCAAATGTTTGCAAAGCTTGTGAATTAAAAGAATTAATTTCTCAAAATAGCGAAGGCCATGTACACAATAAATAATACAATTAAAATGACTCCTTCTTTTTTATCGTATTTTTCTTGTGTTTTACCAAATATGAAACATAATACTGTGACTGCCAACATGAATAAGACATCAATGAGCATACTGGAGTCGAGCGGTATTGCGCTTATTGCACTACTTGCACCAAGTACGAATAAAATGTTAAAGATGTTTGATCCGATAACATTTCCTATAACTAACTGGTTTTCCCCTTTTCTTAAAGCAGTAATTGATGTCACAAGTTCCGGTAAAGAGGTACCAATTGCCACAATGGTTAAACCTACTAATGTTTCACTCATTCCAAGTGCAATTGCTATAGCTGAAGCGCTATCAACAACCAAATCTCCACCAAGTACAATTCCTGCAAGACCTATAAGTATGAAGATAATACTTTTTGGAAGGGTGAATTTTGGTTCTTCCACTTCAGTGGCCTCACCTGATTTTCTGGTATTGTAAACTAATAATGAGATATAAGCCACTAAAATTATGAGTAAAATTATCCCTTCGATGTTTGTAATGTCCCATCCGACTATGATGAAAATCGCCCATAATAAAGTAATTCCTACAAGGAAAGGCAAGTCTTTTTCCAAAACGCTTTTTTCCATTACTAGATTACTGAGCAATGCGGATATTCCAATAACCATCAGCATATTAAACAGGTTACTTCCGATTACGTTACTCACTGCCAGTGCATTGCTTCCAGTAAGAGAGGATGTAATTGAAACTGCAGCTTCAGGAGCACTGGTTCCAAGTGCCACAATTGTTAAACCTACAATGATTGTTGGAATTTTTAAAAGAGAAGCGATACTGCTTGCTCCATCAACGAAAAAGTCTGAACCTTTAATTAAAAATACAAATCCCACTAATAATAAAGCTACTTGAATTAATATTCCCGCATCCATATTCATTCCTCTTTAATTTCATCCTGAGGTCCTAAATCAGTTACAAGGACTTTGTCAATTTGATGTCCGTCAATGTCAATAATCTCAAAGATAAATCTGTCGCATTCGTATTTGTCTTCCTCATCAGGTATTGTACCACTTATACTGAGGATGAATCCGGCTAATGTTGTGTAATTATCTTCTTCTTCATCAGGCAATGGATCTTTAAACTCAAACAATTCCTTAAATTTATTAATAGGATATCTTCCATCAATTAGCCAGGTTCCATCAGCTCTTTGGATGGCTTGAGGTTCGTCTTCCTCATCGATTCCAGGAATGTCTCCCACAATACCTTCAAGCAAGTCGTTTAGTGTAATTAATCCTTCCACGCTTCCGAATTCATCAACAACAAGGGACATGTGAACATATCCTTGGTTTTCTTTGAATTCTTTTAGCAATTCTAATGTTTCCAAGTGTTCGGATACCACTAAAGGTTCCTTTACAATTTTATAAATGTCAAATTCTTCATCTGTGAACATTACAGAAAGAATATCTTTTGCTTGAACCACTCCAATGAAATCATCCAATTCCCCCTTAGCTATTGGGAAAATTGATCTTTTACTTTCGATGATTTTAACTTTATTCACATCCCTATCATCTTCAAGGTCAATCCAGATAATCTCATTACGAGGGGTCATGATACTTTCAACTTTTTGATCGTCAAGTTTGAAAACCCTTTTGATAATGTCTTCCTCTTCCTGCTCGATGGTTCCGTCTTCCCTTCCTTCTTCAATCATCAATGTAATTTCTTCTTCTGTAACAACATCATTGCTTTTGTTTTCAATTCTGAGCAGCCATAAAAGAAAACTACTTGATTTTGCGAGGATGAAGCTGACAGGTTTTGAAACTTTTTCAAGAACTACCATGCTTTTAGCGACTTTAAGAGCAATTCTTTCAGGGTCGTTTAATGCAATTACCTTAGGTACAATCTCTCCAATGACTAAAGTGAGGTAGGTAGTCACAATAACGACTATTGCCACGCTTATCGGTTCGTTGTATGGAATAAATGAAATCAATTTGGAAAGAGGTTCGGCCAATGTTACTCCACCGAATGCCCCTGTCAAAACGCCGATAAGTGAAATTCCAATCTGCACAGTAGATAAAAATTCATTTGGGTCTTCTAATAAATCAAAAACAATTTGAGCATTTTCATTTCCATCTTCTAGATGTTTTTGTAATTTTGCTTTTCTTATGGATACAACAGCCAGTTCGGCCATTGACAAATATCCGGTAAGAATTATTAAAATTAATATTATAATTATTTCGAGTGTCGTTCCAATCATTTCTAACAGACCATTAAAGTATTATAAGTCACTGGCTTGTATAAATCCAGTGTTTCCATATATCTTATCCTGCATCTCCTGGACGGCCAGGGATGCTTCTTCTCTTGTAGCTACCTTTTGAAAGATTCTTCTTTCCTTTACTTTCAAGGTTTTGCCGCAAACACATTTGCGGGTAGCAACTCCTTTCTTTGCATATAATGCACGTCCACAATCACAACGAAATATAAGATACATGATAATTTTTCCATTTTAAAATTAATAGTAATAATAATATTATCAATATATTATTTAAAATTAATTACTACTCAACCGAAAATTTGCATAAATAGAGGTATGAAAACTTTTGATGGTAAAATCACTAAAGTCGCAATGCTAACTCCCAAATTAGTCCCGATTACAACCAATAATATTCTAAATATGTTATTTTCCCATAAATCCCTTAAACTTTCAATATGCGCTAGATTTTTAATATCGCTTTGCCTTACTTTTCTGAATTTAGCTTCAGTTAATCCTGAAAACCATCCTGCAGCAAGCAATGGATGAATTATTGTCAACGGAGCAACCAATCCCCCGACAATTGCGGATTGGATTTTTGAACCTGAAAGGATGGATCCGATAAATCCCATTATCATGCTGATTACAATGAACTCATAGATATTTCCGGTTATGTTTATCCCATTAAAGTAAGCCAGAAAAAATATCACCACAAAGAGTATCGGAATCATTGCCAAGATTATCTTAACCCAGGGGATTCCATTTTTTTCGTCAATTTTTTCCAGGTCTCTTAAATTCGGCAATGTTTCAGGATTATCCAAGTATCGTTCGATACCAGGTTTATGTCCTGCCCCTACGACCGCAACTACTTTATCGTATGGAAGCTGCATCAATTTTCCTGCAAGATATGCGTCCCTTTCATGTACAAGAACTTCATAAACGCTTGGAGCTTCATCCTTGAACATTTCCATTAAATCATCAAGGTTTTCTGAGTTTTTCAGCTCTTCAATATCAATGTCTTCTTCTTCATCATCAAATCCTAATATTGAAGCTATTAATCCATATGCGAATTTGGCCTTTTCCATAAAGCTCATTTTATTCAAGGCTCTTTGCAGGGTGGTATTTATATCCCTGTCGATAAGGGCTATTGGGATTTGCAAATCTTGGCTTGCTTCAATAGCACCAATCATTTCGGAACCTGGTGCAACATCCACATCTGCTCCAATTTTGGATTGGAAGTATCCGAGCAGGGTGCTGGTTAAAAACAATCCCACCTTATTTTCTTTAATTATTCGAGTAACAGAGATAGTGTCATCTTCTTCAACACCCATCATCTGTTTTTTTAGTTTGGTGTATCTGCCTCTATCCAGCTCAATTGCCACAATATCAGGTTGTTGTTCATATATGGCATCCTTTACTTCATTGACACTCTCTTCAGATACATGAGCAGTACCGATTATTGTTAAACATTCTTTTTTCATTAAACAAACACTTCTTTGTTAATTATTTCATCTTAATATTATCAAGTAAGAATATATAAACTTAATCTTTTATAAGCTTAAGTTCGCCGTTTTCATAAATAGCAACATTTTCAGTGATATTCTTCAAGCAACACAGTTCGACGTCATTCATGTAACCCAGTTCTATTAATCTTTTTGCAGTTCTTGAGTTCAAAAATGATTCCTTTAGGGATTCGTAGTCTCTGGTTGCCAAAATTGCAGTCTGGGCATATTCGCTTATTTCACAGTCATCTAAGTTCTCTTTAATCCAGTATAAAATCTCGCCAGCAGCCAGATAATCCTCGATTGCGAATTTCCCTTTGACTCCAGCCATCACGACATCAATATGGTCATGTGCCAGTTCAATGCTTTTGGTTGCGACGCTTTCTGCATTTACCATTGATCCTACAAGAACTGTTGAATGCATGTTTTCCAAAATTCTAGTGCCGTTGCTTGTAGTTAAAATGAGGATTTCTTCTGTTGTTTCATAATCCTTAATTGCTGAGGGCGAATTTCCCAATTCAAATCCTTCGAGTTGTTCACCTTTTCTCTCACCTGCAATAATTCCTCCAAATTCTTCCCGTAATTTAAGGGCTTCTTCAGGAGTAAAACAAGGAATTATTTTCTTAAATTTGTTTAAGGCGAGTGTTATTGTGCTGCTGGCCCTCAAGGCATCAACCATAATTGAAACATCCGAACTTTCACTTTCCTCAAAACTCAATGTCACTTTCATGAATTAATTTATATCAAATGTAAATATATAATTTATATCATGAAGATTATCACAACACCCATGTGTGAAGAGATTGTCAGATTGGCGGGAGTCACTGATTATGTCGTGAACAAAAATCCTGATGAGGAGGATGGTGATTTGGCCATTCTTTTGTCTGAAAGTAAAGTCCGGATGAACAGTCTGGCAATCAAGATAAATACTCCTTCACAGGTCTTTGAAAGCATAAAAAAAGTTAGCGAAATTGCCGAAAATGACCTGTCTGATGAGGATGTAACTGCATTTTTCGATGACTTTGAAATGTGCAAGAAGTACCTTAATTCTGATTTTGAAAGGGATGTTAATGTTAAAGTCTATTCCAATTTCCTAAAAGACATAGTTTTGGATATGGGATTCAATATAGTCAGTGAAGACTTTGATTATGTAATTTACCCTGATTATCTAAAAGACAAAGTCACTGAAACTGAGAATCTGGTTGAAATACCTTCACACAACAGCATTTCTAAAAATCCGTTTGAGAAAATTGAGATGAGATATTCTCTTTTAGAAAGTTTAATATAATAATATAGTTAAAGATTAATTCATATAATTGCATTTTTGAGAGTTGTTAATAATGTATGAAACATTAACATTTACTGGTGGAGTTCACAAAAGTGATGAAATTAGAGAACTAATTGAAGATTTGGGAGGATTTATTCTTCAGGATAGCGTACAACAAATGGAGTTGGTCTTGAATATTGCAGTTCCATTGGAAGATGTTGGAAAAATCGAAGAAAAGGCCAAAGAACTTTTGGGAAAGATATCAATTGCTCCTATGGCGGGTTCTGAAATAGCTATTGTTTCCCCAACACTTGCAAGGCACCATTTGCCTCATGCTGCATGTGACATTTCAGAATATTTGCGTGAATATGGTGCTAAAGACAACATGATTGGTCTTGCTCGCGGTGATGGTAAAGGTACTTCCGGAATCACTGAAGAGGAAAAAAGTTTAATTGAAGAGCATGACATTGCTATTTTTGCATTAGGAAGTTTTGAAAATTGCATTAAAGAAAAGGCTTTCCTATATGATGACATTGATATTCCCGTAATTGTAACTGGAGCTCCGGAAATCCCTGTCGAAGAGCTTCCAGGTGCAGAAGCATATGTTGGAGACCTTGGTAGAATCCCTAGAAGATTAAGGAGAGGTCCGGATATTCGTGCACTTGATAAATTAGTTGAAACCACTGAAAGAATTCTAAACAACAGAAAAAAGGAAATGGCTCTTGATCCACCTTTAGTGCCGGCTATTGTTGTAAAAAATGCAATTGAAAATCAAATCAGAGAAATTAAAGATATTATTTCTCCAGCACCAGTTACTTCTCAGTTGGATGGTGTTCGTGTAAAATTAAATTATGATAAATATGCTGAAGATATCGGTAATGTGGTTATCGATGGCAAAAAATTATCAGAATTGGCAGAAATTAAAAAATCATTTATGTATGATTATATTTTAGTTAAAATTAATATTGAGAGTTCTCTTGTTGAGGATTCCAATTAATTTTTCTTTTTTTTATATTATTCTCATTCCAAAGAAATTAATGGCATCAACCAAATCATTAAATTGTTCTAACTCTCTTTCTATGACATTTTCGTCGGTCATGTCAATACTTAATTCACCATCTACACTTAATGTGTCAGGCCCACGGCCAACAAGTCTTTCAACACCATCAGCACTTAAGATTCTTTCTGCATCAAGTTGGTGAACAAAAGACCTGCCGGGTATAATTACGGCATCCTTGATTTCACTTAAATCAAGCTTTTCTAAGTCTTCTTTTGTAATTAAACAGGCTATTTCTTTTTCGACTGCAACAACATTGACGCTGTCCACTTCTAATTTGTCAAATATTTTAGAAATAAACGGTGCGGCTATTTTGGAAGTAATTATTGTGGCTTCACCAGTGACAGGTTTAATGAATTGTAAAAATATTTCGTTTTCATCACTTGCAATTGCAAAAGGCCCGCCGGTTTCAGGATCACATAAGGGTGTGCCGCTGACTCTGAATTTATATTCGCTGTTTATTTGTCTGACAAGCTCTGCAAATTCTTCAACGGGTTGTGATTCGATACCCTTGAGGATTGGTTCGTTGCCTAAAATGAGTCCTTCATTGAATGTGTTTGCAAATCTCATCAAGAGCATTCCTTTTGCACCCCATTCTTCAAGGGAATTGCAGGTTTCACGTAAAACATCCCCATCATTAACGCCAGGAATGATTACTGCAGCTCCTGTTAATTTGATGTTTTCACAGAATATTTGGCATGCTTTAAGCGCTTCTTCAGGATTTGGATCTTTTACCCATTCTTTTCTAAGTTTTGGGTCAGATGAAAAAATAGTAAACGAAACTTCATTAACGCCATTGTTTATTAACCTTGAAGCAACTTCGCTATCACTTATGCCTTTGCCGCATGTGTAACCTAATATTGAAGGAATTGAAAATTGATTTAAATTGGCAGTTAATGTTTCAAGATGAGGATAACAGCTTATATCCCCTCCTCCACTTATATATGCACTTACATCACCTCTGCCCATGTTCATCATCAGTGCAGTCTGAACCTCGTTCATTACTTCGAAAGGAGATTTAAACTTGCCTTGAGTTTCACTTACTCCTTTACTACACCTTTCACAACCTATCTTGTTGGGAAGACAATGTGCACAGCCAAAACTTTTAATATCTTTTACCTTTCTGAAGTAACAGTATTTACAAAAACCGTTACAATCTTTTCCAGGTATTCCTCCAACATCTGCTACAAGTTGCATATTTTATTATTTTTTATTTCATTTTATTTATAAATTGAGCATAATTTTTTTGCCAAAATTTTGTATTACTTTTAGTATTATTTATTACTATTGAACTTAAAAGTAATAATTTCTTATTTTTGCTTAAATTTGCTTTAAATTAATGTTTATATCTTATAGGAGGTATAATCTGTTTTTATTAATTATTTTCATTTTTATTCGTTTGAAAATTATTTATATTTAAAAAATAGAATTCTCAAAAAAAATAAAAAGTAATACTTTTTACATTCTTTTTCTTAAATAAAAAATGTTTTATTATACTTTATAAAGTTTTCTAAAAGTTTCCATAGGTAATCTTTATATTATATCTTTTATAAAATAAAATTTGTATACCATATGGCTGGCTATTGCAAACACTTGCTTTGTAGCTTTAACTCAATTAGGTAAGAAGATTTACCATTGAAGTGGTATATTAGTTAAACTCTATTTATTTAGGAGGGAAAAAATGGCAAAGTTTGATGATAAAATCGATTTATTCGATGATAGAGGC
>NZ_JBGUWC010000085.1:0-3625 GCF_045220775.1 Methanobrevibacter sp. | reverse complement strand
GATGGAGATAATTTCATAATACTAACCATACATGTTGAAAACCAATATGCAAATGAAGTATTTGAGAAATTAACTGAAGTATTTCCTGGTTGGGAATGGGGACTCAATAAATCTAATTTAACATCAAAAGATATTGATTTAAGGTTAGATGATGAGGTAATCGCAAGCCTGCCTAAATTCTTCTATGATGAATAATGAGGAAGGAAGTTAAATATGATTACTGTATTTGATAGTGATGCGGAAGTATGCTTGAATTGTAAGCATAAATGGAAAAGTGAATGTACACTTTTTGACGAGTTAATTGAAGATAACTGTGGTTGTTTCATGTTTGAAAAAGACAACTAAAAACATAGGATGTGTTAAGGATGGTTAATAAGGATTTTAAAAAATTAAGCGAAGCTTATCTTGAAAGAAAAAATTTAAACCGGGCTATTGATGATATGGAAACTGAATTAAACAAAATCAGATTAATTGATAGGCCTATTGATGTGGATACTAGTGGTGTTTCAATAAAACGTAAAGGTAAATTTGATGTTATCTCATTGGATGATTTGAAAAAAGTTGAAGAAGAAACTGGAACCACATTATATTTAATCAATGATAAATATTACATGCTTGCATGGAATCATAATATACCAACTAAGGAAGATGATTGATAATGGTTGAACCAGATTATTACTCCTGTAATGGATTAAGTCCAATTAAAGCTTTTGAACAAGGTTTGATGAGTAAAGATGAATTTATAGGTTTCTGTAAAGGTAATGTTATAAAATATACTGTCAGAGCCGGTAAAAAAGATGATCCTTTACTTGATATTGTTAAAGCAATGGACTATTTAACTTATCTTCATAAAGCATTGAAAGAAGATGATGAGGATGTTAGTGATATGTTGAAAGCTGAAGAATTACAACATCCTCCAGCAGAAACAGTAGTGCCTGCTAAGGCTAAAACTAGAAAATTCCCCGTTAATGGTGAGAAAAAAGAGGCGTCTGAATTAGAAGGAAACATCCTCACTAGACTACATAAATCAGTGTGGAAAAGAAAAGACGCTGAAGAATATTAGATTAATATGATACTGAATAAAATTGAAGATTTACAGGAAAATCAAGCTTTTTATGATTTAATGAATAAGGGGATTCGTGAAAATTATAAAAAATACTTGATTGAAGCAGAAATAATTAACAATCATGACATTACAAAGTGGACAGTACACTGTTCAGATGTGCGTGAAATAAAATTCTACTGGAAATATATGATTTTCCATTATAATAGTGGGAATTCTAGGTTAATCAGATATACAGCACTAATTGATTTTAAATTAACATATCTTGGAGGAATACACAAGTGTTGAAAACTAGAGATTACTTGAAATTTTTAAATGAAAATTGCCCAATCGATGAGGAATGGGTGGCTGATGAGAAATTATATACTATCCGTATCCATAAGGATGTTGAGGATAAGATAAGTGAATGGGTTGAAAAGATTGTTGGTTGCAGCTTCTTTTACGAATTAGATGATGAAGACTATCTGAACCTTAAAATCACTAAATCCACATTAGAAGATAATTTACAGGATAACTTAGTTAAAAAATTATATGATTATATTCCAGTTAAAATTGACCGTTTTGGAATTACTAAAGGTCGTAAAGGTGAATATGATGAGCATTGGTACTATATTATAGATAAGTTGAAATTCATTGAATCTCCAGCTAGATGGGATGATCCATTAGGTAGGGGTGTGATTTTCGCAGCTTCAAGTGCTAGTGAATGGGTTAATTATGATATATGTGCTGAGGTATTGGAGAAATTGAACAAGGATGAATCGATTATTAATATGATGGATTATTGTCGAAATAAAAAATAAGGATTAAATCCATTATTTTTTTTCTTTTTTAGTATACTATTTTAGAGTTAGATACAATATTTTTATATATTTATTTAACCTAAATATATTATATATAATAATTTTTTTATTTTACCCAAAGAAAAAATATGGAGGCAGATTAATATTGACTGATAAAAATTATAGTGACTCAAGCATAGTCGAACCCGTTGAAGGTGGAGTAACAAGATACTATAAAATAACCGCAGTCAACGAGGGACAATTAAATATGCTTGATAAAATCTTTGCTTATATAGAATATTTAGGAGCAGTAGGTTCCAGTAGACAACTAACCATCTACTGTGATGGAGATGGTGCTGTAAGATTAAAATTCTTCAAGCATAATGAAGATGAATTCGTATTCCGGAAACTAAATTATGATGAAGCTATGGGTGCGGATAGTGGTTATGGTAATTATCAAGTTAATGATAATGATGGAGTGGGAAAAGAAACCTACTTCGACTTAGGATAATATTAGAGGTTTTTTATGGTTCATAAGGTACAGTTTGAAGCAAATGTCCCACCAATCGTTGATTTAATATCATCAATCATTATAAGAGGTGATGATGCTAAAATCATCCTTGATAATGGTTCTATAATTGAAGTAAAATCTCATCAAAGAATCAGATTATTAAATAATGATTACCTTGAAATCTTCGAAGACAATAATGGTGATAAATTAATCCTTGGAAGAATAAAATTAACTAAAATCATAGGAGCAATATCATGAATACTATTGAATTTGATGATGAGCATTTTGTGGTGAGTAAAGAGAAAGATTACGGGGACCCTGTAGGTGAATTCCGTGTAATCCGTTACGATACTGGTTACTATGCTTTACAGAAAAAGATTATAGGATTATCTGATTCCAGTGATTTGGACTGGGAGACTATAGTTATAGCACCACAATTAGACACTCCATTAGATAATGAGTATGATTGGAAATTCAGTCAAGGTAATTTAACAATGAATATGTTACTCCAACATTTAGACAACTCAAGTAAATTACATAATAATGAGTTAATGGAGTTGCATTTGAATTTGAATACTAATCTGGATGAAGATGTTAGTGAAGAGATTATTGAGATTATTAAATCACATGATGGTAAACGTGTAGCTGATAAGATAATTGAATCAGTAATGTTGCAGGATTCCTATTTCAAGGAACATCTTGATAAAAGTTACCGTAGGAATACTATTATCAGCAGTATATTGCTAGTTATCTGTTTAACCTGTTTCAGTTTAACAATTCTATCCATTTTTGGTGTATTATGAGTAGAGATATTACATTTCATATTGTTTCTAATTCCGATGCAAACTTGGATTTAATATATCCTGAATTTAAAGAGGATTTCCTAAATCCGAAGATACATGTTCCTGAATTGAAAAAGAAATATGATTTAAGTGTCGCCCGATATAATCATTTAAGAAACAGAGTCCTAGATGAAACTGGTTTGAAAGAAAAACCAACATTGAAAGGTGGCCGTAATTATACAATCACTGCAAGCCGTTATATCATAAAACATAAACATGGTAAATGTACAATTTATAAGACTGTTGATAAATATAAGAAAAGTTTCGGAACATATCCTGATTTTGAAACTGCTCAGCATGTACGTGATAAGCTGGTGGAATGTGATTGGGATGAGAAAGTAGCATCGGAGTTAAAGAGGAAATATTCAAAATAAATTTTTAATCCAATTATTTTTTTTGGAGGATAATAAATGAAATCTTGTAATTCATG
>NZ_JBGUWC010000084.1:0-5255 GCF_045220775.1 Methanobrevibacter sp. | reverse complement strand
AACATTGACAGCTTATTTGATATGCTTTCCGCCTGATATTTTTGTGCATTTTCACAATGCTTTATTAAATTTGCTCATTTATAGTTTATATCTGAAATTGAAACATTCTATCTTGAAGCAGTCGATATTGAATATGAATACTACACTCAAAGAGAAAAAATTAAAGAAGAGCAGCGTGCAATAAAAGAACAAATGCGACAGGAAGCAGAAGAACGCAAAATCCTTGAACAACAACAAAAGAAGCTTGAAAAAGAGGAAAGTAAATACAAGAATGAAATCGAAAGCGTAAAGATAGCAATTTCAACGTCCAACCAAGATGAAGTCGAAAAACTTAAAAAGCGTTTGCAAGAACTTACCGACCAACTTAATAAGATTGATGAGCGAAAAGAAAAAATCATCAGTTTACAGAACGGTCAGGCAGGTTGGGTATATGTTATCAGTAATATAGGCTCTTTTGGAGATAATGTATTCAAAATTGGTATGACCAGGAGAGATGAACCTCAAGAGCGTGTTGACGAACTTGGTAATGCAAGTGTTCCATTCCCATTTGATGTACATAGCCTTATCTTTTCTGCCAACGCTGTTGAACTTGAAAACCGTATACATCAAATTTTGGACAGAAAACGTGTCAATAAAATAAATAAACGTAAAGAGTTTTTTGAAGTAGATATTGACGAATTAGAACGTATTGTACACCAAATAGATCCATCAGCAGACTTCAAAATGACAGCATTGGCTGAACAATACAATCAATCACTATCTTTAAAATAAAAAAATCTGTATAAAATTGGCTCGGAAATAATCATATAGTTACGCTTAATAATACTTACAGCTTCATGAACTGCATCATGAGAACCTTCTATAAAAAATTTCAAGACATTGTTGCTGTCAGTGTTAGGGAAAATTTCATCAAAAAGCCTATCATTATTTTTGTACAGCTCATAAATGCCGTTGCATTCGGGATTGGAACATCTTAACTGCACTTTTGAAAAGGTGTGCAATTCCAACTTGCCTTTGCAATCGGGGCATAAAAATTCATCTAACTTATTCATAAATCATCAATCCTTCATTATTTTTTTTACATCGGACAATTTTGTTATCAAAACAGAACGAGCCTTCAAATCTGCAAGCTCTGCCTGATAGTAGATTTCATTTGTAGCTGTATTCTTGAGAATAGTACAGCCTTGAAACATATAGTCAACACCATTGTACCGAACAACTGTATTGAGGTTTGTTTTAACTTCTCTTATATCCATTGTTTCCTCCAAATAAAATACAGCTTCAACAAATTTCGCTAAAGCTGTACATTTACGATTATTCGATTTTCAATCAATCATTCCGGGATTATATTCCGCTATATAAAAAATACAGGTACATAAAACAGATACAGCATTATCATTTTTCAAAAGCGAAAGCTGCTTATCTAAAATATCTATACCGTCAGGAATATTTTCATCTTTTTGTGTAAGCATTTTTGCCTTTTCAAGATTTTGCTTGATAACAATGTTACATTCAGCTTTGTTTACAGCAAATTTACTGTAATCGCCGTTTCTGCATAACTCATGTACAAGCTGTTTGTATTTTCTGTTCCTCAAAAGTTCTAATGATACAACATAATTCGGGTAATCGTTGTCAGGGATATTCTTCATATTATAAAAAGCTTCCACCATCGGATAATTCAGATAAAGTTTTCCCATATTGGTTGACTCTGTAAAATAATTTGCCATTTTTCTTATTTTATCAGGTGAAAAATCAGGTGCTTGCGGATCAAGATCGAATATTAGAAGAATATCTGTATAGCGTTCATTCAGCAATGACAACTTTTTTTCATCTTTTTCTCTTTCTTTCAAAAGCTGCTGTAAATCTATATCTTCATATTCTTCCTCATCATCGGGAAGTTGATTGTACAGAGTGTAAATATTTGTATCATAAGAAATAACTTGATGATCATCAGATATACCGTATATTTTAAAAATTCTTTTCATCAAATTAAAATCCGTTTTAGCACCTTCCACTATAACAAGAATTTTTCTTTCAGACATCAAATTCACCACTCATATACAGTTTTTCAAGATTATGTCCTTCTCGCAGTTCTCTGTTGGTTGCATTCGCAAATGATACAAGCCTGTTATCCGAAAGTATGAAGTAACAGTCGGGACGCATGATTTTATTAGTCAAAAGGTTTGTATTATGAGAAGTTATCATTACTTGAGTATCCGTCATTTTTTCAAGTATTTTGACGATATATTCCGAAAGTTCATAATGATAGTAGGCATCGAATTCATCAATATACATCAATGACACATCAGATGCTGTTTTGTACCAATAGTAAAAAGTATACAATGCACGAGTTCCGCTTGAAGCCGTCCTGAAAAACGGCAGAGGAACGGCTGTATTGAAATATAAACGGTTCACACCATCAGTATCTCTGATAATAATCAAATTTTCCTTTATTCCGGTGATATGCAGAAATTCCTCAAATTCTTTCAAATTTTTATCTTCCAAAATGAAATCATAATAATCCTTGCTGTTTGTCTTGTAGCCTATATACCTGTTTTCATCAAGATTTCTGAACCAAAGCATATTTGAAACGAATTTTATCATCTCACGCAAAGGATGTGTTTTGGGTAACACCGTATTATTGATAACGTATTTCAAAATACATTCTGTATCTTGAAATGCCCAATTCAAAGTCGGTGCTATCTTGTCAATGCCTTTAGTATCACCTTGTTTATTTTGATAATCATACTCATACAAAATTTCACCATTCAAAACCAGCTTTTCGTACAGCAGATTTCTTGCGTAATCTTTTCGGTAAGTATAATCTGTTACACTCTCCCCAAAGTTGAAAACATAATGAAACTCTGCAAAATCGTTCTTTCCGTCTGAACACAAATAGTAATCATACAACTCGGGAGAAATATTTTTATTTGTCAAATGCGAAACAATATCAAAAAGTGCAAGCCCGAAATTCGTTTTTCCAACGGAGTTTTTGCCGTAAATAATTGCTTTGCTTATCAATCCATTTGTCACACACTGAGGATTGAATTTATATTCACGGATATTTGACAGATCCATTTCTATTGTTTTGCCAAAATTTTTAAAACCCCTAACACTAAATTTTTTAAGCATAGCTATCACCCTATACTATTATATATCTGTTATCTACCCTATGTCAACAGTAACCGTAATTTTTTTACGGAGCTGTTATCTTTTTGCACTCTTTACAATGCGAATGATACTGCCGTTCACGGTCATTTTGCTGTTATCAATGGAATTGACCACAAATGCGATCGTATCGGATTTCATAACAGACTTTCGACAATGGCTTGAATGTGACATGGCATTTGCACCGTTTGACAGCTTTATCAAATATGTACCTTTGCGAATATCTATAACTTGACCTGTATAAAGACTGCCTTTACTCATGTCTTTCAAAAGTTCGGTTTGCTTGCTGTCTTCGGCAAGACGTATACTTGCATTGATATTGAAAGGTTCATCTTTGCCGTCACGACTGTGTATTTCAGTTATATGAACCCTTACTAACTGGTTTAAGTACAGTTGATAAAATTTCCGTATTTTGAAATTACAAATAAAAATTATCAACATTTTCTTGACAGTTTGATATATATGTGATACAATTAAAAAAAAATAAATAAGGTGTCTAATATGGAAATAGTTGTGTGTAAATGCCAAAAGTGTGGAAATGTCAAATCATATAAAAGAGTTCTTGACAATGTGGAGTATGGCGAATGTGCAAAATGTGGAAATGTCACATATAGCAAAACTAAATGTCCATATTGTAATTCTACTAATGTAAAAAAAATTTCAACGGCATCCAAAATAGGTAGCGTTGCCGTATTCGGCATATTTGCCGCTGGTAAGGTTTCTAAACAATGGCATTGTAATAATTGTAAAAGCGATTTTTAAATTTATACCATAAACCGTTACACTAATTGTGTAGCGGTTTTTCTTTTGCATATTTGGAACATACATTAACAGACAACAAAATATGGCTTTTGTTATCTGCAAGGAATGGTGTTCTCTGAACATTCCCACTATTTAAACTTTTATCAAACATTGATTTAACAATTCGCTACTACAAGACTTTTCAGACATTCAAGTGTATCTGAAAAATTGTCTGCCGCAAGCAACTGATAAAGCTCGCCAAGCGACTTATTGCCCGTATATGCACTTGAATTTATATACAGCAAGAGGGATTTTAACAGATTTTTTTCACCGTTATCCCAGAACGGATCGGGTGTTTCGCCCTCAATGGTATTTTGGATTATCGTTGAAACAGCTATCTGTACAAGCATCTGATCTATGCCGACTTCACCAGTCACGTTCCAACTGTCCGATTTTTCGGGGTCAACAAGGTTGAATACTTTGACTTTATATCCGCATGATTTCGCATAACCGCCCATTGATTCAAGAAGTTCACCAGACGGATCAGTGCATACAAAAGATTCCTTACGCCTGATACACTGTGCAAGGTACGGTCTTACGAACATATACGACTTGCCCGAACCCGGTGCACCGCATACAAACATATTCATATTTTCCTTTGGAATAACCTGTTTAAAAACTGTTTTCCCATTCGGAAATTTACCCAAAATGATACCTTTATCATTTTCACCGATTTCACCGCATATCGAAAGAAGTTTATTCGCTTTATCTGCCGTTACCAACTTTTTAGCCTGATTTTCCGAAAGATATTTTGCCGTGCCGTAAGTACCTTTTTCGCTGACGGAAAAATTTCTGTCATCAAAATTTCGGCTTTCTATCCTGTTTTTGATTACAATAAAAGCGATTATCAAGAATATAATTCCCAGTGTAATCAATGCCGACTGCACATATCTCCATTCGCTTAAAGCAAAAAATGTGCTTACAAAATCCGTCGGAGGAGGGTGGAATGGTGTGTTGTCAAAGGCTTTAAAAAGATTTGCCAAAAAGCCCGTGAAATATGCCAATGCACCTATTAAAAGCACTGTCAGGAAAGTTCCAAAAATCATTTTAGCATTTTTCATTTTCAACCATCTCCCTTACATCATTTATTTTGATATTATTGATTTTCACTTTTGCCGGACACATTACTTTCTTTACAAAGTCCACTTGAAAATCATAACAAAGAACTCTGCCTGAAATATCGTTATTCAATAACCCTCTTTTATACTGATAGATGAAAACATTTAGCAAGACTATGCAGCATGAATCTGTCTTTTAGCAGAACATTCAAATGTATTTTCAGTGAC
>NZ_JBGUWC010000083.1:0-3020 GCF_045220775.1 Methanobrevibacter sp. | reverse complement strand
CTCTGTCTTGGTTATTGCCACCTGGGCACTCAATGTTGTTGTCTTAATGTTGTTGTTATTGTTCTTTTTCATTGTTTTGAGTTTTTGCGAGAAGAAGGTTGGAATCTTTGCGCATTTACCCGGGAACATCCTCCTCACTTCAACTCAAATTGATAAATTATTTCTAACCCTTAAATACTATAATCTCATTTTTTAATTAGCTCTAGTGCTACGATGTCCATAAACACCTGGCCGTTGTACTCTCGGGCCTGAAACTTCAGCGTAGTGATCACAATGTCACCCTCATTGTACTGTAACGTAGCCAGATTGCCTAAGGCACTCACCACATAGGTCGGCTCATACTTACCTCCCAACTCCTGAAGCACCAGTGTCCGCTTATTCAGCACACCGTTCTCAGATTTCTCACTCTTCACTGTAAAGCACTCACCGCACTTCACCACTCTTAAAATTCTTGCTTCCATAAATTTGAAATTTTAAATGATTAATAAATTAAAAGTTGTTGTATATTGGACCAAAAAGTCTCTCATAATCCTTTCGAATCTCCTTGATGGATTTCGGCTTGATGTGGACACCCTCCTGCTTTGCCTTCATCTCACTCTCTCTGACTGCTGCGAGGTACATCAGATACTCCTTGTTTTTCACCAGTCCTTGAGTCTTTCCTGCCGACTTCATCAAGGCATCCATCTCCCATTGGTTGCAGTCATACAGGGGATTTACATCCTCATCACTTTTCATGCAGTGTCTCATCTTCACTGCTCTTGTCAGGTCTTTGTGCACACAAGAAGCACAACACTCTCTAACACTGATGCCATAGGCATTCTTACTAAATCTGTTACTCATATTCTTATTGTTTAAAGTGTTTCTGCGCGAATAGTCACCCCAAAGATTCAGATTCTTATAAAGTTGCTCATCCTCCTCATCAAAACAACAGAATTCGAAGGGACACGCTTCCGGTTTGGCAAGTTCACCAATCTGCCTGAAGATATTTGCACGGACACAACTTGCTTTAACTACCTGATGCTGCTTTCTGCATCTGTCGATGGTTGAATGAGCCGCTAACACCCCTTCACTGATCAACTCGAGAAAACATAACGATCCGTTCTTCTGCCAATGCGAGAAAGCCACTCGGACGATTGTCGGGATAAAATCTTTCACGAGTTCTTCCACAATGCCCGGATCATCCAGTTGCTTGCACTTTGCCTGTAACTTCCGATGCGACATTCTTTTGTAATGCTCCACATCATTCACAAATGCGATCACATTTGGATCTGATGATTCTTTCAGTTGTTGAATAATCAATTTGTACTTCATTTTGCTTTTATTTTTATTGTTAAATTATTGATTCTTCGGGCCTCATTTCTGATTTCCGAGTGCAAAATTAAGCACAAAAAAACGCCCCAGAACTTCTGGAGCGATTTGGTAATGATTTGGTAACGATTTGGTAAAATCAGCCTATTTTGAGGCTAGTTTTACCGAGTTCTTCGGCTAATTTTAGTGCAACTTCCCTACACCAGGAATACACACCTTTATCCATATTGCTGACTTTCACTTCCGACTTCCCAAACGGGTCACAATCCATAAAAGAGAGTTTGCAGAATCTCCTTATATTATTATAGGAACAATCATAATTTTCAGGCAGCCCAAGATGGAGTCTGTCAATCTTATCGCAAAAATCTTTGGGGTCAACAGGATAATTGCATTTCCATCTGAGACACCAATATGCCCCAGCCCATTTCTGCTTGGTATCAATCACCTGATCCTTACCCACACAAGCCTGCAAAGCCTTACTTACCTGCTCATCGGTAAAGCCATTCTGACCGCCTTCGCTTTTCCCCTGATACACGGTGCCATAATAGTTATTGGTTTGGGTCTGGATAATCTGATTGCCTGGGCTGTAAATATGAACCACGAAGCCGTTTAGATTCTCATTCTCCATGATTCAGCCCTCCATAATTATTCTGTTCCTGCACAAGTTGATTACCCGGACTTCTGAAACTGACTTCAGAAACATCGCCAATGCGAACTTCACCAATCTTGTCTTCGATAGTAAGATAGAGATTCACATTCAGATTTCTGACCTGAAGGTTTCTTCGGAAAAAGAAATTCTTATAGAGATTAAAAAATCTCTTGATGATCTTTTGGTCGCTTATCATTTTTGCGACCCTGCGTTGACTGCCGAGCAGTTCGTCAGCATCTATTTCATTCATAATAATGTTGTTTTGGGGTTTTTATTTTGGTTTAAAAGTATCTTAGACGCAGAGGTACTCTTTTTCCCTCGGGCTCCCAGATTTCAGTCGAGTTAGTTATTTACTGCTCAATATATTTTAAATCCAACATTCCTATTTCTTGATATCCCTTAGCATGCCGAGCTCTGAGATGAGTGAATAGTTTTATATTTCGGAGTGCAAAGATAATAAATTCTAATCAAACACCTATCATATTTCAGCAGAAAAATAAGGCTCAAAAATTATTTTCTATTTTCCTTGCTCAATTCAAAAAATAGCATTACCTTTGCAGGCCAAATCGCTTTTATAAAGCAAGAAAAGAATGGAAGTGTTTGTTTTTGTCACCAACCGTCGTGATGACGTTAGGTAACAGTCAAATATGGTAATTTGTTATTTGGGGACTCATTAGAGTCCTTTATTTATGCCCTTTACTCATCAATCCCGATAAAACACCCTAAATCATCGACAAAGAATCAAAACCATCCGAAATTTATGATAAATTGTACTTTTCAATCTCCCAAACATTTGCATAAACTACAATAAAGTATTATCTTTGCACTCGATTTGCGATAAATAACGGCAATCAGAGATACAATAACACAATTAATTAAATGCATGATGAACTTTATTAATGAGACAAAGATTCAAGAAAGTGGCAGAGGCCGTGTATTTCGGGCCAAAGCCCGAACCAGTTGCTCCCCTCCCTGTTACTATTCCAGTTAGTATGCAAGGTAATGAACTCGCAAAAAAGTATGTGCAGAATTGCAAATTGATGGATCAATATGCCGACTATAC
>NZ_JBGUWC010000082.1:0-1735 GCF_045220775.1 Methanobrevibacter sp. | reverse complement strand
ACTTCTTCAAGAGGATCTTCAAATCTGTAAGGTGGTATTCTTACAATATCCTTAATTTTTGTTTTATAATACAAAATAATCCCTCATTTAATTATTAATAAGTTTAATTAATATTATATTTTACCTTCAACAGCAATATATTTTTTTTGTCTTAAATATGCAACAGTTATTCCTTTATCTTTTGCACGATTTTTCAATTCTATATCGTTTGTAGCTAAAACTTCTGAAACTCTAAGCAACGCATCATCCACAGTTTCATTTTCAAGTAATGAAATATCCTTTATTTCAACTTTTGAAGAATTAGCTAACTTTAAGGCCAAATTTGCATTCAACCTTATTTTTCCTTTACTATTTTTTTTCAAACCCTTCAATTCATTGATAACAAAGCTTGGAGTTGTTAATTTGTAAGAAGGTAATAATTTTTCAAGTTCAGTGATTATATCAACATTGAACTGAAAAGGAACCATAAAAAAATTGGTATCTATTACAACTTCTTTAGAGTTCATTATCTTCCCTCTATTTAATAATACCGTAACCGATTAATCTCCAACGAGCTCCGACTCTACGACTTAAAGCTACTCTATCACCAGGGCTTGCGCAAACCGGCAATTTAAGATTAACATCAACATCGTCTTTTTTAGTAGATGTAACAACGCCAATTGTAGTTGTAGTACCGCAATTAATCATTAAAGGTTCTTTAATTTTAATTGGAGCAACTTCACGTTCTTCTTTAGTACCCACTACACGGTCGAGTAAATTAGCTTCCATTGTAAAACTGTCCAATACATCAGGCAATGTACCTTCTTCACCGGCAACAGTACCGGATAAAGAATCAGATTTAGTTAAAGATGGATCTAATTTGGTTGCAATACCTACAAGACCTCCCGGACCGATTTCCTTAACCTGTTTTCCATTGGCTTCAAGACCGATGATTTCAGATGTTAAAGTGAGCCTTCTACCTTCATTGGTAGGGCCTGGCCTAATCTCAATAGTATCTCCAAGCTTGAAGGTACCTTGGATTAAAGTACCGCCTATAACTCCACCTTTAATCTTATCGGCGCCGGAACCAGGTTTGTTAATGTCGAATGACCTTGCAACATGCATCAATGCAGTATCATCAACATTCCTTTCCGGAGGTTCGATTTGTTTGAGCATTGCTTCGATTAATATATCTACATTAGCTCCTTGTTGAGCAGAAACAGGTATTATTAAAGCATCTTCAGCACAAGTACCTTTAACAAATTCCTTAATTTCATTATAACTTTCAATAGCTCTTTCTTTTGAAACAATATCAATTTTGTTTTGAACTACTATTACATCCTTAACACCGATTACATCAAGTGCCATAAGATGTTCTTTTGTTTGTGGTTGTGGACAAGTTTCATTTGCAGCAATGACTAATACTGCACCATCCATAATTGCAGCACCAGATAACATAGTTGCCATAAGAGTTTCGTGACCTGGAGCATCAACGAATGATACTTTTCTAATTAATTCAGTTTCACTCCCACAGATTTCACATTTTTCAGAAGTAGTGTAGCATTCAGGCTCTCCGCAGTTAGGGCATTTCCTAAATTCAATATCTGCATAACCTAAACGTATTGAAATACCTCTTTTTGTTTCTTCACTGTGAGTGTCAGTCCATACACCTGATAATGCTTTAGTAAGAGTAGTCTTACCATGGTCTACGTGACCAACTAAACCTATGTTAACATCTGACTGTACGTTCACAGAT
>NZ_JBGUWC010000081.1:0-1627 GCF_045220775.1 Methanobrevibacter sp. | reverse complement strand
CTGAAGAGTATCCTATGGAGTTAATAAAATTAAGTAGTAAAAAGATTGAACGTGTTTTCATGCAAATATGGGAAGCTCGTCAAATACCAGAATCATTATACAATATTAGTGACCAGTTAATCGCTGATAATCCTGATGCAGACATTACTACTTTAATGAGAGAATTTGCTAGGAAATATCCTATGAAAAAGAAACAAGCCAATACCATTTATGGTATACTTAAAAGGAAAATAAACAAACAAGGAGAATAAAATTTATGAGTAAAAAAGATGTTTACACTGTTAGACGTGTTCCAAGAACTTGGACAAGTAATAAGGAATATGAGATTTTAAAAGGCCGTAAAGTTGTTTTAAAATTAAGTGATCGTAGTGAAGCTGATGCGGTTTGCAAATATTTAAACACTCTTCCCAGTGAACCAGCTAAAAAATCCACTAAAAAGAAAACTACTAAATCTACTAAATCTGCTAAACAAGATAAATTAGAAGGTGACAAGAGTGAGTGATGTTTATGTGGATATTCGCTTAAAAATGCACGTCAAAGACAGGTATAATGACTCGGTTTTAAACTATGAACTGGAAGATGGTTTCACAATCGCCAAGGCTGTGTGTAGTGAGATTAAAGGTTTGGAGCATTTTCCGGATATTTATGATGTTGAAGTTGTGAAGCTGGGTAAGGTTAATACTATTGCTTTGAGTGTTGATGAAGATTTTCTTATTAGTGATGAATAATTAAACTTAAAACCATTAAGTTTATATACTATAAAAACTAATAGTTAATTGTAGGAGTAAACCATTTTACTCCCACAATAAAATTTTTACCCAAAGAAAAAAAACATGAGGCGATGAAATGATAAAACTACACACAATCCCAGAGTACCATGATGAATTAATAATCGACGGCCAAGATTACAACGGATACACACCAGACGATGAAATCCAATATGAAATTGAAAGCAACATAGAATTCATCGAAAACGAAGAAGCAGAATTAAAACAAATAATTGCTTCAGAACCCCAAAACTAATTTTATTTTTTTCCTATTATAATTAAAGGGGATTATTCAAATGGGATCCAAACACATTAGGTATCCAATGCCAGAACCAAAACCAGGAGTCAAACCAGTAAAATCAGCTCCCGGATGGACAAGGGAAGAGCAGACTGAAATGACTAATAAATTCTACAAAAAAAACAGACAATGCAACTGCACAACTCTAATCGGCCATGATGGATTAATCCACAATACATGGACAGTACCTCGTAGTGAGATACATGACTTCCTAGAAATACTATTTTTCGAAAGAATAACAGTACAAGTATATCCCTTAAAACATAACGAAGCAGGAATCATCTTCATTAATGATGAATCTGCAAGACGTTTACTAAGAATTATCCCTAAAATACCAAAAGCAAAATATGGAGATTTCTAAAATGGGAATTGACAGTAAATATTTAATATATGTATCAGATTATCAACCGGAACTCTTACCAAGACCAGTTCCGAAAATGGAGAAATCAGAAACATTAGAAGAGTTACCTATCATTACTGTGGAGTGTGGATTATGGAGTACCGTCTAGTAAAGTGTGAATATGATTATACTGAAATCAAAAAAGACACTAAAAAAGACACT
>NZ_JBGUWC010000080.1:0-12536 GCF_045220775.1 Methanobrevibacter sp. | reverse complement strand
TTTAATGTTCCAAGTTTCGTTTCTATACAATGTATATTGATCCCTATATACACCCACATCCTGTGTAGCTATAATGATATCTCCGTTAATAGTGTAATTCCTATTAATGATATTATCATGGCCACCATAGACATATGTTTTATTGAAGTAGCCATTATAAGCGAGTATTTTATCAGCGCTGAAAGTTGATATTGTTTCCCCATCATATTTCAAGTAAACATTGAATTTGATTAAATGGTCCTGAGCGCCTGGCCATATGCTTTCCTCGGTTATTTCACGAATGGTTCTGTCAACCAGTGAAATGGTTGAAGTTCCATCATCAATTGTTCCAATATAGCTGTCCAATACTTCATCGGACTCATTGGAAACTAATTCAATAGTCAAATTGTCTATAGAAATTCCCATATTATTTATTAATTTAATTTCAAAGAAATTAGCAACTCCTGGATAGATACCTGAAGACCAGAAAGTACTTACACCATCAATGACAATTCTTGGCATTGAATTTTTAACAAAGAAGGATAAAGTGTTGTTGATGCCTAAAACGTCTACTGTAATTACTTCATTATCTGAAACGGTTGGATTATAAATTGAAGATAATTCATTATTAATAGTTGATTTATTAGGGTTGACTGTGCCTAAACCAGCATCAATAGCAATCGGCAAATCAAGCAAAGTGTTTACTACTTCGCCATTCTGATTATGGTTCAATGAAGTAGCAATAGTGACTGAATCGCCTACATGAACAATTTCCTGATTAATGGAAGTTTCCAATATCAGATATGAATTCACATTTCCGTTGGTATAATCCAGTGAGATAGGGCTTGAATCTTTATTTAAATTGTTGTTACCCCACCAATTATCATCTAATAGCGCTGTTGAAGCATTAGCAACTTGAACAGATGAAACGCCATCCAATAATGCAGAATTTCTAATTGTTAAACTGCCGTCCTTATATTGGTTAATTGATTTGCCCTTTTTTGTTTTATTTGCCAAGGTATTATTATAAAAAATCGAATTATCAATAATGACCGTATTATAAGAACAGATTGCAGCACCAGTTGACCAGCCCTTATTTAAAATTTTGTTGTTTTTAAAAATTGAATTTGAAATATTTAATAATATATTAGTATTTTCAGCGTTAATTGCTCCGCCTGCATACCATGCGGCATTATTATCAAAAGCGGATCCTTTAATGTTTGCTATTGAATATTTTAAGTTGATGGCTCCTCCGTAACTATTGCTATTTCCAGCTGTGTTATTAACAAACTTACAATTTTCAATGTTTAAAATTGTATTATTTGCCCAAATAACCCCTCCACGAGTATCGCTGGCATTTGAAACATCAGCATTAGCAAATATCAAATTGGATAAATTAACTGTGCATCCAACAATATTAAATATTCTAGCCATATTCTTTGCATCAATGACTACATTATCGCCATCACCAATAAGGGTCATATTTTTTGAAATTATTAAACCATTGACATCAATGTCATAAAGATAATTAATGCCTGAAGCCACATAAATGGTAGAATCATCTACTGCAATATCCAATGCGTGTGAAAGAGTTTTAATTGCACTAGACCAATTAACACCGTTATTAGTATCTAAACCACCAGTATAATTAACAAATAGAGTTCCTGCTTTTGGTTGAACATCAATGTCCAGCATAGTTTCAACACCAAAAACATCAACAGTTACTTTAGATTGACCAACATTTCCTGCAAGATAATTTGTTGTTGCAATCCCCCCAATAAGTTCAGTGCTTGAAATATCAAAATCCCCATTGGTAGTTGTGAATAACACTGGTATATATTTAGGAAGGCTATTTACATCAACTGTTTCATTATTTTGGTTTTTAGATAAATCAACAGTGATTGGGAGTTTATTACCGCTTTCTACACTATCGTTGGCTGAAATATTCAATGTCAAATAATTATCATGAGTAAATGTACCTTTGTCAACAAAACTGGTAAAATCGGGACTGTTAGTTGCCCAATAACAATAATTTAGAACAATAGTGGTAGCAGCATTAGAACCAAAGATTATTGAATTGTTTCCAGCATTATTTATAAAGAAGCAGTATGAACCGGTGATTTGTTTACTATTCGCAGTAGATAATGCACTTCCAGATTTTTCTGCATAATTGCTTACAAATACATTGCCTGTACCAAGACTGATACCATTTTGCCCGTGGATTGCTCCACCATAACCATACTTATCAAAAGCTTTATTGTCTTTAAATAAGTTATTGGTGCCAATATTGCATGCTGAATTGGCTCCTACATAAATTGCTCCACCACGGCTATTGGCTGAATTGTTAATGAATTTGCAGTCATTAATATTAGATAAGGAACCTTTTTGTTGAATTGCAATGGCTCCTCCGTTTGAATCACTTCTGTCATTTATAAAAGTAACATTATTAAGGTTAGATATTGATCCTTGATTTGAAAAGATTGCTCCTCCTCGTTGAGTAGCATAACAATTTGATATGATGGAATTGGACATTGTCAATTTCCCATAAGATGCCTCACCATTATCCTGAATATTAATAGCTCCACCATTAGTTGCGCTACCATCAGTTAAAGTTAAATTAGAGATTAATACTTCAGCATCTACACCAATATTAAAGATTCTTTTGTTATTATTTCCGGAAATTACTGAATTAACGCCTTGACCAACAATTGAAACTTTTTTGTTGATAGTGATACCGTCATTGCTGGTAGAGTCGCTTAAATAAGTTACTCCTTCTGCAATATAGATTACTCCATCATCATCAACAATTTCCAAGGATTTTTCTATTGTTTTAACTGCACTGTCCCAATCCTTTCCAGAATTGTCATCATTTCCATCAGCATAATTAACATAAATTTTTGAATTTAATTCATTTTCACCAGTTTTCAATTCATCCAAATCAGAATCTGCGGTTAAATCACTCTGATAAAGCTCGCCATATGCCTCCTGATTTGAATTGTCAATAGATATTTCATCAGCATTATCATTGAATGCCAAATCCACTGTAGAATCATCAAAATCAGCTGCACAAACATTTGATAATGATAACAATAATGAAAAAATCAAAAGTGTAAAAAATAAAAGTTTAAAATTGTTTTTCATGATTTCACCATTTAAATAATAAAAACAATTAGCTTTCAACCATAATCAGCTTGCCCGTTGAAGGGTCCTTATAGACTTTACCCATCTCCATATAGCCCTGACCTGAACTGTTGGAAGTGTCTGGTGTATCATTCAAGACCTGACCTTCTTCCACTTCAGTCACACTAGAAGATGAATCTTCAATAGCTTTCTGCTGTGGATTGTCCTGGAAAATCACGCTTTGCATGTTCCAGCTGATAACGACAAAAATCAATAATCCGACAGCTATAACAAGCATTGCATCAACAAGATTTGAAGTTCCGGCCATCGGATCTTCTTCGCCTTCAGAAAATCTATTCTTGCATTTTTTCCTAACCATGACCAAAACCTCCTATTGTTTCAATTTGTCAAGCAATGCATCGGCTAATGCATCCAAATTTGATAGATATTCCTCATACCATCTGCGCCTTACTTTGGATACGAAATATGCAACAGCACCTGCACCGATACCGACAACGGTTGTATCGAATGCAACGATGATAGCGCTGGCCAATGTATTTACGTCACCTGCGCCTAAGGCTGCAAGACCCGGACCCATAGGAATTAATGTACCCATCAACCCTAATGTAGGACCGATACGGGTGACAATGTCGGTTCTTTCAATCTTTTTTGCAAACTTGTTTTCTTCAAATTCTATTAATTTGCGTGCCAAAGTCTGCCTTGACTCATCTGTTAGAGAACTTGAACGTAAAATTTTAATTAGAATAATTTTTTGAGATTCATAAATCCTAGCATTTTTAATTATGTTCTTTATTTCCTCAAGTGAATTCGCATTTGAGATTGAATAAATTAATTTTTCAATCATATCGGAGGATATATTCTTTCTGGAAGTATATTCCGATACCAGACTTCCAAGAGTAAGTACCGCAAATATTGCAAAGATTATCAGGAATATGATTACGGGAATCTGCAAACTCTGTGAAATCATATTCAGACTAGATGTTAATATATCACTACCGGGAATTGTTGTTACCATATAATATCACCAATTAATCAAAACTACTATATTTTTTGGATATAATGCCGCCTATCAACATTATTACTAAGATTAGAATTAAAACAATTGACACATTATCCATTGAAGCGATTGTAATTGCATCCATTGGATTTTGAATCATTGCAGTAATGTTTGGAAGGAATAAAGCTGAAATCAAGAAATATATTCCTAAAAAGAACATAAAATTACCTAAAACGATAGGATAAGGTTTATCGATAAATCTGACAATGTAATTTGATGCGAAATAAGTGGCTACAATTGTTAAAACCAATGCGCCGGCAACATAGATGCTCAAATCAAATAAACCCAAACCAACGGTAGGTGCCACCAACATGATACTGACTATAATTGATCCAAAACAACATGGACATGGAGCAATAACAGCCATACATGTAGCTGCAGTTGTATTTCTTTCAAAAACCTTATATTCCCTGATTGTGAAAATGCCTGCCAAAATCATGATTGCAGCCATTATTAAAAAGAATTCAAAGTTATAAGTATAAATCAGATTAGTTATTTCCTCTGTGTAAAATGAAGAAATTTCAGTCAAAATTAAAACTCCACCACCATAGCCAATTGAAACCAATGCCAAATACTTTTTGGACATATTAGCCAGACCGGTTGCCAGTCCCAATTTGATTCCAAATATCAAAACAGCTGACAGTATCCCTAACTGCCACAACAAATTAATTACTTCCATCTAAAACACCTACATTTGTTCACTGAAAAGCTTGTCTAAATCAGTTATTTTTTCATCTTCATCTCTATTTCTGAAATAGCCGACTGCAATTACTCCTATTAAACATAAAACACCAAGAACTGCAATTATTGATAAACCAACTTCACTTGCAGATTGCTGAGTGATAGGATTTATTTCTATTGATTTTTTCACATTTGCATTGTCTGCATCATTGCTTACTTCACTTATTGATGATGCATCACCTTGATCATTAGGATTTCCAACAGCCTCGCTTTGGCCATTAGTTCCAACATTTGAAATAGTTTGACCATTTGATGGGTTTCCACTGGAAGAACCACTGTTTTGACTGCTGGATGAACTGTTAGAAATAACACCTGAATTCATAGAAGAACCATTGCCCGGATTAGGATTTGTAGCCTCATTATTGTTTTCCGGATTGTCAATGACCTGCTGATTGGAGTCTAAAAATACCGGATTGCGTGTTGCTTCATATAATTTAGGAAGCAATTGGGCTAAGATATCCGGGTTGACATATTGTATCGCCCATTGCATCATAGCAATGTTACCGCAACTACAGTCACAGCATGCAACACCATTTTGAACTGTGGCCTGAGCCCATGAGTTTGCGATATCCCTTATTGTAGCATCGCTTGCATCCCAATATCCTTCATGTATTGAAGTCAACATTGTACCGCTCATGGAAATAAATGAATATGCATTATTACCGCTCATCAGCCAATCTTTAACGCCTAAACCATATTTATCATTATAATAAGTATTATAAACCCTGTTCCATAAGTCATTTGAGACTGAACTAGGTCTTGTTACTTGCCAGCCGTATAAATTGCTGACAAATTTATTGGACATGTATCTAGCACCACTGTAACCCTCATTCATCATACCTTTAATCCATTCAGGGTTATCATATCTTGAAGCGATTTCCCTATACATTACCTCTTCAAGTGATGCGATATATGCATCATTCCTGTTTGCATACATCAATACATTCATTTTTGGAGTCTTTCCGGATACGTGCTCGACAGCCATGGAAAGACCTCCCCAATAATCGAAAAAGTCATCGTTATCTAAAACACCGTACTGATTTGTATTACGGCTTGTTACAATAGTATCTGAGTTGGATAATGCTCTTAGGAAAACTAATGGGTTAGTGTCACCCCAATAATTTTTGGAATACATGTTTCCCATTCTTCCCAAATAGAACTCCGCCAATTGGTCAGTATCATTCCAAGTCCATGACATAGAAACCAGTTTTGAAATACCTGCGCCGTAATCTCCATTCGGAGGTGCAAAAATACGGGTTATCGCACATTCACCAGCATATGATGAATTATATCCTATGCTTAAATAGTAGAGACAATCTTCAACCCAGTGCTTTGCAACATAGTTGTCATCCAAGGACTCCCGTTCAATACCATAATATCCGATGCCTTCCATGACAAAGTCAATAGCTTCTTTTAGTTCTTTTCCATATTCTCCATCCATTAAAGTCTTGTTTGAAGTTATTGTCCAATATGATCTGGCCAATGCGACTCTGAATGCATTATCCATAAGAATTGATTGAGAAGAATATAAATCCCTGAATAAACCACTAGTGATGACAGTTACATCAATACGTTTCTTATCCCATCCGTCTGGACGAACCAAGTCTTCCAATAAGACATATTGAGGCATTGATTTGGTCTTTTTACCCATTTCCTCATCATGTTCGTGATTGTCACTGAACCCGGCACTTGGAGAGTCTGTCCATACCGGTTTCATACCTAGCAAGTAAAGGACGGTAGCCACCAATGCACCGTCGTCCCTTGCAGTTTCAACACACCATATACCCATGATAACTTTCTCTGTTGTATCATTCAATCCTGATAAAGTTAAAAGGGCAAGGGTTTCTGCATAATTCCAAGCTTCTTCAGTAGGAAGCTCACGGGACTGATCCTGATACATATTCCTACCGGTAGGAAGAACGATTGGCTTAAGAATGATTTCCCCACCTTCACTGATTGGAATATATTTACCATTTAAACCGTCAATCATGGCATTCAATTCTGTAGAAATACTCTCATTGATTAGATTAATATATTTTTTACCTAAACTAAGGCAATAACGGAATTTTGAGCTACCAAATTTACTATTTTGGTCGATTAACTTATTGTATACTGCATCAACATCAGAATATATCAAATCTTTACAGATATCATATGATTTGTTTATTACAGCCTCCCTTTCAAGAGCAGACAAGCTATCATAACTTTTAGAATATAAAATATCTGACAATTCTTTAAATATGTTAGTTTCACCCTGATTATTCTCCAAATCAAAGTCATAAGATAGCATTGCAGTAACTGTACTTGCCAAATCATCCTCAGACCAATATTCCCCTAGCGCATGAAGACCTAAAGGATATAATGTGGATAATGTTGATTTGAGGAAACTATCTACTTTTTCAACCAGCACGTCAGAGCTCAAATTCAAAACTTCATCTTTAGTAAGGCCAAGATTTGTGGAATAATCCTGAGTTACGATTAAATCGCGTAACTGCTCTGCAAATTCTTCTTTTAAATCTTTATTATCAATATTAATATAATAATTCACTAAATTAGCTGCAACAGTTAAATTAGCGTATAAATGAGTATAAGACATTGGAGAAGTTAAATGAGAAATTAAAACAGCAAAACCTCTTCTTTTTGCTTGAATAGCTTCACCTAAACCGTCACTGATATAGAAGTATAATTGAGGAACATCCCCAACAACGATTGAACCATAATCTGTTGCGGACAAAAGAACTTCTTTACCCGGAAGCCATTCGTGGGTTGCGTGCCTTCCAACAAATACCATTGCATTGGAATGATATGTCTGCATATAGTAATAAGCGGCCAGATATTGGTGTGTCGGAGCAACAGCGGTACAGTGATAAAGGTTTTCTATGTCCGCTTCCCAACCTCTTTGAGGTTCCGGTGCAACAAATATATTTCCGAATGTCAAACCTGGAATAACAAAGTAATCTGTTCCGTTCCTATTGACTACCATCACTTCTCCAGGTGATTCACCCCAACCATTTAACCCTGAGACGTTTAATTGCTTAAACTCTTCATAATACTGTAGGAACAAATCATAATATTCCTCTGAAAAGGTATTTGTGTAATTTTTTAAAGAATTAACTATATTTTTTAATACTGCAGTAGTTTCATCTATATTTTCATCAGGAAGCAGCGCTGCAACTTGATTATACCAATCATCAATTGTATCTCCAATTGTTGCATTATACCTTAATTCGACTGCCCTTTTAGCAAGTTCGCCAATATATGCAACAGGACCTTCACGAACCTGAATCTTTACGATTTCATCCAAATTATTAAACCATTCGGTATATTCGCTGACAGGAAGCAATACCACACCGGATTGATTTGCTAATTTTTCAAGCTCGCCCGGCGCCCAAGTAGCTACATTTATACCGCATCTTATCATCATGTCCTCAAGTTCGGAAACGCTGGACGGCAACTCGCCAACGTCATAGCCTTCAGCTTTTAAGGTATAAAGTATGTTATAGATACTGGTAATAGTATCTAAATAACTTGATCCGATATTTTGCTTTCCAGGAGGATAGTTATAATAAATAATGGAAATAGCTTTCTGGGAGTTGAGTGTGTATTGCAAATCCACCCATGAATCAATCCTTTCAGTCAAAAGAGCGATATTTCGTTCATATGGAATATATGTAACGATTCTTGCTCCGGTCAAGTTTGAAATATAACCGTCAGCGCCACCAATGAATGTAGCATCTATTATTCCCTGTGCCTCTGCAATAGAAATGTGCCACCATTTGTCACTCTTTTCTGTTGTCAAACCGGTTGTACCCAATTCCCATTGCTCGTTTGAAACATAATCTGAATGGACTGCCCTAAATACAGGAACTCCCACTTCCTCAAAAAAGTCAATTGTGCGGGAAAAGTTTTCTCCACCTACGCCATATGCAACAACTGAAATGATTCCATCAACATAAATATCATAGTTGGAGGAATTCTCTATAAATCCTGAAATGTCATCTCCCGCGCTTGTAAAGGAGTTGACCATTACCCTTAATTGATCTGCAGTTCCACCAGCAGCAAATACCGGAATGACATTGTATCCTTTAGATTCCAAATATTCAATAATCTGATATGTAGGGTGCAACTGTTGAGATGAAATATACATTGTACTCTCTAGAATCCCAATAGTGCGTGTATTAGATGGATTGAAATAAGCTTCCATATATTCTGTTAGATTGAACCATTTATCCCTATAGATACCATACTGAGGGGAACCTGAAAAGTTTGGCTCATCATAATCTATGTTGAATCCAAAATAATTTAAAACATAAATGATTTGATTTTTTAGATTATCTTTATTATTAATGTCCTTATATAACACCATTTTATTAAATAATTCGCCAAATTTAGCCCCATCACTATCTAAAAAGCTTATAATATCATTGTATGAATTTCCTCTTTTTGTGCTTTGGAAATATGAAATTAAATCTTCAGTTGTGAAAGATGAAAAAATCTTTGTATAATTTAATGCAGAACTTCTGATTAAAGCAATTGAAGAAGAATCGGAATTCAAATTACCTGATGGCGGCTCCAATATAAGAAACAGCTCCTTATTTGATAAATCCGGGTACTTTTCTAATGTGCTTGTCAAAACCGCATCGACATCAGTGCTGACCCATTCGCCTATAAACCCGTCACAGGAAGTCAATAAATTGACAAATTCGGACTCGCTCATGTCTTTAACTTGAGCTCCGCTTCTAACAACTATATTGACATTTCCCTTTAACTCCGGATGTTCAGTGAATAAATCATTGCTGGCGGCATCCAATATGTTGGTTCCGGGATTATCACTTATAAAAAATAGAGTTACCTCGGACTGTTTTTCATTATTTGATGAAACGGAATATTGTATTTCATCACCGGATGAACATAAAGAGTCATCTTGGATAACCTCTTCAAAATTCGAATCATCAATTTCAACCACTTGATCTTGTTGGCTTAAAGCACTGGCTATATCGCTAGTATCATTGCAATCATCCTGAGCATATGCAATATTGAATGATAGAATAATCAATATAACAAATATTAACAAATGTGCGTATTTTTCTTTTTTAAGTAACATATAAACAACCAACAATTCAAAAATTTATTATGATAAATATTTTTGAATATTATTATTAATAAATATAATTAAAGTATTACTAAATGGGTCAAAATTAGATAAAAAGTAATAATTATTAAATTATTTTAAATTTTAAGAGAATTATTAACTGAAGTTTAGACTATACCTCAAATAATAATGACATTTACCCATCATAGATAACATTTATAATACTAATAAACTAAATATAATATAAGGTATAATTATGAAATTTGGAAAAGGTATTGTAAAAAAGTATTCCCGGGAATACAAAAGAACACTGAAAAACGGTGAAAAAAAGAAATACACAACCGAACAAATCCAAATTACCATCCCTAAAAATGAAGACATCTATGAAAATGAAGAAGAAGTCTTAATTATTCCTAATGATGAAATCAAAGTGTTAGAAAATATGGAAGAAGAAAATGTAACACTTAAAATTGATAATTATTTACATGTGAGGGAAGTGGAAGAATTGAGAAATGAACTAGAAGAAAAACAGGCTCCTTCTACTTTAGAATATGAAAAAGAAATTGAAAGACTAAAAAAGAAAATACAATCTTTAAATCAGTTTAATATTGATAACTTAAAGAAGGAAAATGATACAATCAAAGATAAGCATTCAAAATTAATTTTGGAAAATGAAAACCTAAAAACAAAATTCATCAATATTAAAACTGAAAACGAAAACTTGAAAACAAAATATTCTAGCATTAAAGAAGAAAATAAAAACCTGAAAACCAAATGTTCAAACTTAAAAAATGAACATATTTCCATCATGGAAAGCTTTAATCAAGTTTCATCAAAATATGATCAACTAAAACAGGAAAATCTCAATACAAAAACCAGTTATGCTGAAATTTTTGAGATGAACGAAGATTTAGAAAAAGATTATGATAATCTTCGCCTTGAATATAATGATTTAGTTGATAAATATAACGAATTGGGAGAAGAGTTATATAACCTAAAAACAGCTAGGTCTTATAATGACCACGTCGCTTCCAAAGTCAGAGAATTTATTTTAAAAAGTGGAAACTAAAGAGTTTTATAATCATCCTGAAATTCTGGATTCCATCTTTTGAGGCCTGGAATGAACATCGCTGTAATACCGGTGGCTTGTGTTTCAGGCAATCTCGGATTTTTTTCCATCATTTCTTTTGTTTTTCTTACAATCATTTCGTTTAGAGTTATATCTGGTTCTGTATATTCGCCATTTTGATAACAATCACGACAAAATTCAGGATTTAAACTTCCATCCTTGTTAGTGCCATAGTCTTCTTTTACAATCGGCCTACCACATGAATTGCAAAATCCCATAATAAAAACTCCTTTTAAAAAAAATAGAAAATAAATTAGAAATTAATCTAATTTACTTGTTCGTCTTCATCCATTGCAAGTCTCATATTATCTGGGTCAGGTGGGAAATGTGCCAAGAAGTCTTGAGCGGATCTTCTTACATCTCTTGAACCAATAATATATCTGCCTGCAATAATAATGTCTGCACCTTTTTCAATAGCTTCTTCAACATTATCAGGTTTAATTCCACCAGCTACTGCGACTAAACCGCCACCAATGATTTCTTTAATCTTTTTGATGTTACCCCATTCAGTCATTTCACTGATGTCTTCACCTTTTTCAGCCTTGTAGGTTTCTAAATCGACATTTCTGTGTAATAATACTATATCCGGTTTTAAATCGTCAGGTATTTGTGATAATTTTTCTTCAAAGTCTTTAACATTCATCATGTCAAGTATTGAGTAAATACCTTGTTTTTGGGTTTCATGAATAGCTTTCTTAATAGATTCAATAGTACCAAGACCAGAAATAGCAATTGCATCAGCAGTTTCATCTGCAGCCATTTTAACTTCAACACGACCAACGTCTAAAGTTTTTAAGTCTGCAATAATAAATGCGTCTGGGCGTAATTTTCTGATTTCGCCAACGACTCCAACACCGAATTTTTTAACGAGAGGAGTTCCTGCTTCGATAAGAACTCTTTCCTTATCTGGTAAATCATCAATGATTCTTGCCATTGCATCTAGGTTATCTAAGTCAAGTGCAACTTGTATATATGGTGGAGACCAAAGTTTTTGTACTCTGAATCCCATAATAGGATGAGTACCACGGTCTTTCTCTGCAAGTACTTTTTCGATTGATGGGTATCCGTCCATTGCTCTTCTAATTGCCAATTTTGTAGCTCCATAGTTATATTGATATATTTTTCTGAAATCTTTTGCAGAAGGATCAATAAATACGCTTACATTAATTACAATATCTTCAACAATATCTTTTGGAATATATCCATCTTCTACTGCATCTGCTACCGCTCTTGCAACAGCAGTTTGTGCAGGTCCAAATATTTTACTAGCATCTTCTAAATCAGCAACGCTTACTTTAGGAATAATTAAGGTAGCTGGTTTAGTCATTAAGTTTGGTCTGATTACACTTGTTAAAGGAGTGTGTCCAACAGATAAATTGGATAATCCATTAGCAAAA
>NZ_JBGUWC010000079.1:0-7333 GCF_045220775.1 Methanobrevibacter sp. | reverse complement strand
ACTATCGGCAGCTATTTTTTCTGCATGGTAATAATCGCTAATGTAAAAGATTGCAAAGCCTATGATTAAAAGTAGAAGAATTATGATAGCAATCTTGATTTTCTTATTCATGATAATATTTTATAAAAAAATCCTATTTAAATCATGTACTGGATGTTAGGGTTAAAATTTAGGATACTAAAATTAGCTAATCTTTTAAAAAATAATAAAATGTAAGTGCTGTCAGCACCTACTTTTTAACTTTGACTTTCTTTTTAACAGTTGTTTTCAAGTATTTGACCTGATAAGTTACCTTTTTACCAACCTTAAGTTTTTTAAGCATTGATTTTTTAACTATAGCTTTTGTAATTCCTTTTTTGTTGATTTTAACTGTTTTGACTTTTTTGCCGTTGAATCTGAAGGTGACCTTGCCTTTAGGATATTTTCCATTGACCTTCTTAAGGGTTGCAGTTAAAACCAGCTTTTTGGCTGACTTTTTAACTTTGACATTTTTAAGTTTCAAAATCTGCTTTACGGTTACAGTTTTGGATGCGGTTTTACTTAAGGCAGTTGCCTTTATTGTGTATTTCTTATTCGGCAGGTATTTGGAAGGCACAATGAATGTGGCCACACCTTTTGAGTCGGTTTTGATTGTTGTGACTTTCTTGCCGTTAATGTAGAATGCCACATCGACACCGCCTGCAGGTTTTCCATACTTGTCATAAACTGTTACTGAGTATTTTCCTGTGTATAGGACGGATGCCTGTGTCATGACTACTTTAGGATTTACAACGATGTTGAAAGTATTCTCAGCAGTGCAGTTAGTATAGTCATCATTTCCGGAATAGCTTGCTGTTATGTTATAAATTCCGGATTTCAAGTTTGTAGTGATTGTTTTTTCGCCAACACCATCAACTATGTTTACAGTATAATTGGTTCCTCCAATTACAACAGTTACGTTGCCTGTGAAGAACTTATTGGCTGCCAGCTTAATTGCAATTGAACTACCTTGCATAAAGTCCGGAATATTCTCAATCTCTATTTCAGGATTTACGCTTAAATGGAAGGAATTACTTTTAGAAACTGTTTCAGAGTAGTATAGGTCTGTTTCTTTAAAAATAACTTCAGCTGTATAGTCACCAGGTTTTAGATTAGGAGTTATCGCTAATTTGCCTGATCCATTGGTAATGTTTAGAGTATGAATCTCTTCTCCAATAATTATATCGACAGTACCGTTGAATTGATCATTTTTAGTTTCGTCTACACTGATTTCAATTGTTGATCCATCAGCAATAGGGTTTATTCTGAATACTGTTTCATTTAAGAACTTACAATTAGAGACATCTAATTCACCATTTTCACAGTAAAGTGAATCAACAGATGACCCTCCATAAAACTTATTATTTACAATGTTTAAATTTTCTTTACTTGCTGCAATATCATTGCCTTTATTTGCATTATTATTTTTAAATACTGAATTATCGATTAGTAAACTGAGAGCACTATTATCTATATAGATTGCACCCCCTTGATTATCAGCATGATTATCAGCGAAAATACAATTAGCTATATTACCAATACCAGTACACCAATAGACAGCACCCCCATTCTCTTTAGAAGTATTGTTTGTGAAATTGCAATTGGCCAGATATCCTGAATCAGCATTCCAAATGACAGCACCAGCCCAATGATCAGCATGATTATCATTGAAATTACAATCAGTTAAAGTACCGGACACAGCCTTCCAGTAGACAGCAGCCCCATATCCAAAACCATTACATGTGAAATTACAATTGGATAAATATCCTGATTCACCTTGCCAGAGGACAGCACCTCCTTCTGTGTCTGCAGTATTGTTTATGAAATTGCAATCAGTTAAGTTACCGAAACCGCCGTTCCATAGGATAGCACCAGCATCATCCTCATTAGCTCCAGTGTCCTTTTCTGCAGCGATGCCGTTTATGAATGTAATGTTTCTTATGGTTACATTGTCTGCAGTGATTTTAAAGATTCTTGACAAGTTTTTTGCATCTATAATCATTCCATTGCCGTTTATAGTTACTGGGCGATTAATAGGAATGCCCTCTACAAAATCAGAATCTATAGTTGAGTTAAATTTATAATATTTATCAAGAGTAATTTCACATGCACCATTGCCATTTATGGTTTTATTTAAATCCGAAAATGTTGTTCCATCAGTAATTGTTAATGTTACGGTTACTGGATTAATATCCTTATGATTATTGACACTTAATAGGGCATTGTAAATACCTATTGGCAAATCGAAAATCAATCCTTCGCCACTTAAAGCAGAATAATTACGTAGGAATGTGCCATTTTTAGAAACGCAGATGGTAGTATTACAACCGTTTAATACGAAGTCATTATATTTTAAATTGAATAAAAATTTCTCGCCAGAATTATATGGTGCTATGAAGTCAGAAACACTTAACAGATCAGTAACAATAACAGTTTTCTCATTATCATTATCTTCAAAAGTACAAAGGACAGCAACACCATCATAGATTGCTTCGCCATGTATTGCAGTGTTGTTTTTGAAGTTGCAGTTGATTGCAGTACCCCAGATCATTGCTCCACCACTATAATTATTCAAATATACTCCATTAGATTTCACATAATTATTATTGAAATTACAATTAACTATAAAACCACTACTTACAACGGCACCCCCTTCAACAGAATCAGGAATACCCGATACATTGGATTCAACATAATTATTACTAAAATTACAATTACTTATATTGCCAGATAGATATATGGCGCCTCCGCCAGCATAACCATCTTCACACATTACATTAGCATTAATAAGATAAACTTTAGCATAATTATTTTCAAAATTACAATTAGTTATCCGACAGTTTTTACCATGTATAGCACCACCAGCAGCAGCAAGATAATCATGACCAATATTATCATATACAGCATAATTATTACTGAAATTACAATTACTTATATTATTTTCATCCGTACCAGAGTAGTATATAGCACCTCCGCCAGCACAACCACCCCCTTCAAAATGATTTTTAGCATAATTATTACTAAAATTACAACAACTTATCTCATTATTCATTCCAAAGAAATATATAGCACCACCAAAACCAAAGGCAATTGAATCTGTATCAATATGGTTATTATAAAAATTACAATTAATTATATGATTATTATTACCATTTAAGTATATGGCTCCACCATCATTGTCGTATACTCCATTCTGGAATGTGATATTTTTTATGACTACATTATTAGCAGTTACCTTAAATATCCTTGAACCTGTAGCGGCATCGAGTATTGCACCATGACCATTTATGGTAATGGATCTATCAATGAAAATTTCTGAACCATCACCAATATATGTACAGCCATCTAGATTAAAAGTGTCTGTATCAAGATTATTATTAATCGCATTTCGAATATCGGAAAATGAAGTGCCCTTAACATTAATTGTTTTTCCCAATACTCCCTCATTATTTACTGTAGATAATTTGTTTTGATTTGTATTTATTATAATATTTGGCGTAAAACATCCAATATTATTTTTATCCAAAGAATCATCGCATAATGGTTCAGAAACATCCGCTACTTCGCTTTGAGAGTATTCCCCAATAGACAAATTTGCATTAGACGATGTATCTTGAACACTCAAATTATTTGAATCTTCACTGCCAACAATATCTGCTGAACTTACGGCTCCAATAGCCAATAGGCCTACAAGCAATATTGCCAGCACAATTATCCTTTTGTTTAGCAAAAGTTCGCCCTCCCTTTTGAAAAATTTTTATTAATTGATATATATTATATACAATCATTATATTAATCATTTCTACATCAAACAAAAAAAGCATTGGAAATGATTACGTTAAATCCTTTTCATTTGCGGACTGGAAAACAAGTGAAAATTAAAAAAAAGTAGATAAAGTTTAAATTATCCTGTATTCATAAGCATTAAAAATAGTAAAGGTTACATGAATGCCAGTATGGCATATGCTACACATATCAAAACAAGACATGATACGCATGCAACGGTGGTTGGAAACTCGCTGTTTTCTTGAGCGGCATTTGAACCGTTCAATGCTGTAGTCTGAATAGCATACTTTTCCTGATTGTCATATACATCGCCAAGCTTAATTGCAACCCAAACGGACCTGACGATTGATACAAGCATCAGTATCATGGCTATTGCTACGTATACATCGACAATTGAATCAAAATTTCCAAAGATTATTCCGAATACCCATGGAATCTCATAGATTACCCCTTCAAGAACCCAGTTCCTGTTGTCGTGTATAGCACCAATATAAATAAATCCCAAACCGTTGAAAAGGATGAGTACCGAAAAGATTACCCACCAGGATCTTTTGATTTTTTCTAAAGCATTCATTTTTTAACCTTAAAATTTTATGATAGTGGAATTATTATCCACTATTCTAACAAGTCTTTGTTGCTGGTTTCGATTTTGTCGACAACTTTTTGACCTTCAACAGCCAAGTCTGAGAACACATTGATTGTTTCCTTCATTTTAGGAAGTGCTTCTGTCTTATATGTGCTTACATCTTCAATAGCCTGAAGGGCTTCTGAAAATGAGGCCTTTAAAACTTCAGGTGAAATCATTGTCTCAGCGCTGTGCTTTTGAATTTCGCTTCCTTGCTCTTTCAGCATATGTGAAGTGGACTCAATAATGTTTTCAGTTGTCTGGTTCAAGATATTGATCTTGTCCATTACGATTTTTTGGTTATAAAGCGCACTTGCAACCATTACACCGGTTCTTAGAGCTGAAACGGTTACGTTTTGGGCACGTTTTACTCCTCTTATCAATTCCTTATTGTTTCTTCTGATTACATTAAGTGAGATGATTCCTTGCTGGTTTACAACAATCATCTGCTGCATGTCCATGATCCTTTGCCTTAATGGGAATAGAATTTCCTCACGTACAAATGCGATTTTCTCTTCTGATACTCCCTGAAGCTCAGCTTCCTGTATTTGCGCTTCAATGGACTGATCCATCTGCTTACCAAGTTCAATATCTGCAAGGAGCTTGTTTGTAACTTCCCTTAAATAGTTCTCTTCACTTAAAAGGGTGGTATTATCATTTTGAAGGACTTTGCCGCTTTTTTCAAGTGATTCGATGATATGTGAAATTGATACTTCAGCCTTTTCATATTTGGCAAAGTACTTTTTAACGGGATTGACTAGGTTGCCAAGCACGCCTTTTTTAGCGAAATCAACTTTGCTTGGATCCAAATCCCTCATCTGTTGGTCCAGTTCCAATAATTTTTCTCCTATATTGTCGGCTTCCTTTCCGCCTTTTGTCAAGTCGCTTAATCTTGTAGACAGCATTTCGTTATGTGAGGCGGATTTTGACATGTCTGCCATGCCGAAATTGTCAAGGGGCTGTAGGATTTTTTCCCTTTCTTGAGGATTATTCAAATCAGCGTCAAAGATAGCAGTTGCATTGTCCTGTGCCTGATTTTTAAGGTTTGAGTTTTCCAATTTTTCTTCTTCATCCTTGATGGATGTTTCGACATCCTTTTTGATTTCATCTACATCTAGAGAAAATTCTGCCATAATATCACCTAGCTATAAAAGTCTATTTTATTCTTATCAACTTTGGCGGTATAATTATCTATTGTTTTGCCGCCTTTAATTATTTCTACATTAACATGATCCACATCCAATTTTTTGTATGTGTCATAATACCCAAAGGATATGTCATAATTTGAATCATAATACACTTGAGACAGTTTTTCGGTTTCCTGACCTAAAACAGTATCATTTTCATCGCAATAGCTTGTCTTTACTATATATCCATTCATTTTTGAAGGAACGTCAATGAATAATGCTTCAGTATAGAATGTATAGCTTGTCTTATTACCGTAATCATTGTCATAAGCTGAAACATCTGTTATTGTCAAATCTACATGTTCAACATCATTGGTTGTGGTATTATCCCCATTTCCGGAAGTAATGATAAATAATGCCCCGAAAACCAATATGAGAGCGATGATTACCAGAAATATCTTCCCGTTTGAAAATATACCTGAACCTTTTTTCAATGCATTATCAGAGAAGCTGTGACCGCAATCCATGCAGAATTTTGCATCGTCAGCTACCGTTTTTCCACATTTTGGACAAGTTTTACTCATAAAACCACCTAATATTCCTTAACAGAACCTATTAAGTTTTCCATTTCTTCCAATAGATTTTTAACCTCTTCACTTGCACCATCCTCATCGCTAATGTTAATTACAAGTTCATTGGTTAAATCTTCAATCTGATTTATAATAGCTTTCATGTTATTAATCTTACTTTTAAGTTCATCTTCGATTCTAGGAGTATCGTCAGCCGCCAAATTAATGATGTTCAGGGCGGAATCGTGCTGCACATAAAATAATTTATGTGAACTGTCTACCACATTCATGAATCTGTCATAAGTAATTTGAGGAGGAGCAAACTTTTTATGAATCAGTTCCTTAACAATTTCCTCCTTTACATCAAACAATGCTTTTAGATTATTAACCTCTTTTTCATATTTTTTAAGTGATTCAAGGCCTGTGCTTTGACGGATAGGCATTGAATTTGTAGAGTTATTTTTGGATACTATTTTTACAGGCTTTTTAGTTTCAGCTTTTGCATAGCTGCTTGATTTTGTTAATCTGTAGAGATATATCAAAGGAAGTATTGATAAAATTAAAATTATAAACATCACTGTCTTGTTTCCCCAGTGTGCAAACGGAACAACAATGCAAAGCAAGGAAATGTAATAAACGCCCAATATCCAAGGAAGAGAATTATTGGCAGACAATATATCTGAAATGCCACCGGAACCCCTTTGCAATCTAATCCTGGAGGCATATTTTGATTCGGGTGCATATTGCAAAATCTCATCATCAGTTAATATGCCTGCCTTAGGCTCAATAACATATTTTATTTCAGATAATGTTTCGACACAACTAACCCTCTGCCCCTCGCTATCAAAGGCTTTTGAGTCTTTAAAGGTTAATGGTGTTGTTAATCTTTTAATTTCATGAGTTTTGGGCATTTCTTTAATCTCCAATAATTATCTAAAAATATATTTAAGATAAAGGTATTTATAAACCTATGTATTTAAATTGTTACTACATGTCAAATTCCTTTTCAAGTAGAATTGTAACGGGGCCGTTATTCAATAAACTAACCCTCATATAGGCTCCGAACTCACCGGTTTCAACTTCAATTTCTTCACTGCATCTTGAAGCAAAATAATCAAATAGCTCGGTTGCCCTATCCGGAGCCAATGCCTTGTGGAAGGAAGGTCTGTTCTTTTTGGTGTGAGCATATAACGTGAATTGTGGAACCA